>JALOMN010000027.1 GCA_025455445.1 Cyclobacteriaceae bacterium | reverse complement strand
TGTGAAAAGTTATTCAACGGCTCTATGATTCTTGGATTACCATAAGCTCCGCGAGTCATTACGCGATAACAATACACCTGAGTTTCAATTAAATCTTGATTGAGGTACTGACCTGAGTCGATATACTGAAATTGATATTGATTCACATCCACACTATCAATCAGCACCAACTGCGCTTCAGTAGAATTTGCAGGCCCGCGGTAAATAAGGTGGCGAGGGTAATCTTGTGTATTGTTCGACCATGGCACATCTGCATTCCATGCCAATGCGATTCTTTTTAGCTGCGGACTTGTTTCAAGTCTTACAGTAGAAGCAGTAGAAGCAGTGGGCGAAACATCAATTCGTGTGCCGTCACTGGCATAAGCTGTTACCCTATAATTATAAATCAAATCGAGTGTATTAATTCCTGTATCAACCCATACCGTATCAGACCTTCTTCCCGGAAAGGCAGAAGTTAATCGCAGATCACCTGAGAACCCTTCGGCACGTTGCACCTCATATTGATAGGGTGGCGGAAATTGTGTGGTTGATGCATTAAATGGTGGTCGCCACTTAACAGTTACCTGTCCGGCAGTGCGATTGGTAATATCAATAGTTACATTAGTAATTACAGGAGCATCTGCTAAAATTGGCGGCAAACAAATTTCCTGCGAAACATAACTTTCACCTCCACCGGGTTGAGGGAAAACCGCTACCAGTCTGTAACAATAGGCAGCACCAACTGCTAATCCGCGGGAATTATTACTATCATTGAACGTAGTGGTATTAATAGGTACTTCTGCAATTTTAGTATAACCCAAACTTTCCGGAATACCTGTAACACATTCCGGAGGAGTATATGCGAACTGATCTACTCTACGCCATACTTGAATGATTTCAGCATTTGCCTGGCAGATATATGGCTCCCAATCTAACTTGGCAGTGCGGGTTCCAAGATTCACTGTAGCCGATTGCCACTTAGGTGCCGGACCCACTACCCTGATTTGCCAGGTTTTAAATTGAACCAGCTTAGAGCCACTGGTTGATTTGTCTGTAATCTTAAACACAACCTGGTAAGGTTGATCCTGCACGTGATCACAGGTAGTCTGCCACTCAAACTCCATTCTGCCTTTCACACCTGGCGCTGTATATTGGTATATTGCCGGATCGGGCGTAACCGTTGCGGGTGATGGATTGATCGTAAATACTTCTGAGAAGGCTTCAATTTTTACACTGTCATAATCCGGATCAAAGCCAAATATTTCCTGATTTATTAATGTACCCGCTTCCACACAGATATCAGGAGGTACTTCCAGCTCTGGGCGCCTGTTTAAACAATCTTCTACAATTATCTGCATGTCGCGTATCACATATCCAAGCTGCAACCACACGCCACGCACCTTTCTCCATTCTTTTATGATAAACGCAATGTTGTATTCGCCAGGAGCACCCGGGGCATCCCATAATAAAGTACCTGTTACAGGATCGATTGAAAATGTTGGTTCATCAGTACCATCTTCATTGGCAGTGCTGTAATCTATGCCAGCTCGGTCGTAAAATGTTTTCGCATTGGGATCAAGATAACCATTTACGTTCACACCCTTATCTCGTTTTGGAATAGTTAATTCATATGAGAGACTGTCGCCATCCGGATCGTATGCACCCGGATTGTGATAAAATGCTGCACCTGTGCAACCTTTATCAATAGGTGGCACCAGCAGTCTGGGTGTATTACTGCATCCCAAAAATGGATCGATAATAATTTGTGTTTCAATATAGAACCGCGTTTCAACAGAATTGGTCATATTCAAAACACCGGCATTTCGGTTAGGCTCGAGATAGCTGATTGTATACTTGCCCGGACCAGGAAAGGTGTGAGAAATAGTAAATACTGCCAACCCGATTTCAGGACCTAAATCTGGTCTTCTGATATTATCAACAGTGGGGGTTCTGAAAATTGGACTGCCATCTCCAAAATTTAAGTCACCATCGCCAAATTTGATGGGTGAGCCGGTATCCGTATAAACCGTAATCGTAATTTTAAAAGTAAGCTCGGTGCAACTCACTCTATCCAAAGTAATTTCACCTGCTCTTAAATGAGTTGCCCTTATGGATGATGAAAATGCCAGGAGCAGAAGCAGGGTAATTACTGATAGTTTCAGATATAATGGTATCGCTTTCTTTATCATTCCGTTCAATCCTCAAAAGTAAAACATCCAAGAAAGAGTTAGGTTACAAGTAACAACAAAATGAAGCTTGATAAAAGTATTTTTTAAACTTGAACGTTAAAAGCTGCCAAATATTAGGGGTGAATTTAATATTATGATACAAAATAGCTTCATTTGAATAAATTGAAACAATAATAGACTGAATTACATGCGCGTAGTTGGAGAAATACCCCACCCCACTCTTAAAATCACTATTTTTAATTGGAATAACCGGTATTTAATTAAGCTGGAAGATTCAGCATTAGAGCAAACATTTAAGGTGAGTGAATTTGATGTAACTTCCGATATGGATGTACAAAAAATTCTGGATAAAGAATTTTTGAGTGAGGCTGAGACGAGATTCAGAGAGATGTCATTATCACTTTCCGAATCGATGTCAAGAAATGAGGTTATATAAGAGATTTTGGTAGATGTAAACGGAGCCCTTAACTTTGGCGCCCCTTGCAAGAGAAACTGATATGCACACACTGGAAGAAAAGAAGAATAAAAACCGACCCTATAAACCTATTCTGGAAGGGATTCCGGATTGGCCGGTTTACCAGTTGAGTAAAAACCGTAAGGAGTTTATAGAGGAAGTAGCGCTTAAGTCGCAAACTCGTATAAAAGAATTACGTCCAAATACCAAACAACTTTTTGATGATCTGCAGGCTACGGCCTATCGTGAGCAAAACCGGATCAAACGCAACCCCTGGCGCGTAGATCCCAAAGATGATTCGCGCTTCTGGGCATCCGTTAAAAATGAATTAGTTGAATTAAGTGCTCAAAATCAAGATGATATCCAAAAGCCTCTTGATGATTTGCTTGGCAAGATAGTATTGCGATATGCCAACGAAATTGCAGGTGACTTTAAACCAAACTCATACAGGGTTACACGCGAGGTAATCAAATTCTGGTTCTCTCGTTTGCTTAATGGTGCAAGAGTTAAAAAATTCGGTGCGTTCTTTCGCAGTCAATATACTCTGAGAGACAAAATTCAAATTGTCGGTAAAGTAAAAATGCTGCGCAAGCTGGCTAAAAAAGGAACCGTGGTGATGGTGCCTACGCACTTCAGCAATCTTGATTCTATTCTTATTGGTTGGGTAATTCATTCATTAGGATTGCCCGCATTTATTTATGGGGCTGGTCTTAACCTGTTCAACATAAAAATATTTGCCTACTTCATGAATAGTTTGGGTGCCTATAAGGTAGATCGCAGAAAGAAAAATCTGCCTTACCTCGAAACACTTAAGATGTATTCAAATCTGGCTATTCAAAAAGGTGCACACAGCTTATTTTTCCCTGGTGGCACGCGCTCTCGCTCTGGCAAAATAGAAAAGCAACTTAAGCTTGGATTACTCAGTACAGCTATTGAAGCACAGCGCAATCTGTATATGGATAATCCTGAAGCACCTGAAGTAAGGAAAATATTTATTGTGCCCGTTACATTGAATTACAATTTTGTACTGGAGGCACCGGATATGATTGATGATTACCTTCAGGTAAAAGGCCAGGATAAATATTTCCCGGAGCAGGATAAATATGGCAGTTTCAAGTTGCTTGCGTTTATGTTCAAGTTCTTCACAAAAGGATCCAACATCTCTGTATCAATAGGCCCGGCATTGGATGTAATGGGCAATTATGTGGATGAGGAAGGTCACAGCATTGACAATAACGGAAGACACATACACACGCGGGATTACTTTATTTCTAACGGTCAAATCTCAATTGATAAGCAACGCGAAGATGAATACACCCGTATGCTTAGTCAAAAAATCGTATCCGAATATCACCGCATCAATCGGGTATTTGCAAGCCATGTAGCCGCATTTGTTGCCTTTGAAATGTGGCAACGTAAATTTCCTAAGCTTGACTTATTTAGTTTGCTGCGTTTACCCGAAGAAGATCTTGAGCTCGACTATGCTGAGTTCAGAGCAACCTTTAAGCGAGTGCGCAAAAAGATTTACGAATTGCGCGAGGAAGGCAAAGTATATTTCGCCACTCACCTGAAAGGCAAAGCTGATGAGGTACTTAAACTGGGAATAGAAAACGTAGGTATTTTCCATCTGAAGCGTCCGTTGTTACTGAATAAAAAAGGAAATATAGTCACGCAAGATCTCACCGTATTGTATTACTACCATAACCGGTTGGTTGGCTATGACCTTGAGCAATATATCTGATAAACCGATTGGGGTAATTGGCGCAGGAAATTTTGGCTCCGTAATTGCCAATATTCTTGCCCTCAATAGAAAGGTAATTTTATATGCGCGCAACGAAGCCGATGTAAAGAAGATTTTAGAAACCCATCAGCATCGCGGCTACCAGTTACATTCGAATATCGAACCGACACACGATCTGGCTTACATTGCAAGTCAGTGCGATGTACTCTTTCCTATGGTGCCCTCCGCACATTTTCGAAGTATGATGAAGCAACTATCACCATACCTTCACCCGTATCACATTTTAATTCATGGAACTAAAGGGTTTGATATTACTCTGCCGGAAGGGAAAACTATCGAAGACGTAGAAACCCTTACCCGCCAGCAGGTGAAAACCATGAGCGAAGTAATCAGAGAAGAAAGTGTGGTGGTGCGAGTAGGATGCCTGGCAGGACCTAACCTCGCGAAAGAACTTGCACAACGGCAACCCGGAGCCACGGTGGTGGCTAGTCATTTCAATGAAGTTTGTCAGCTTGGTAAAAAATTGCTGCGCAACGATCGTTTTCAGGTATATGAAAACAATGACATTGTGGGCGTAGAAATTGCCGGTGTGTTAAAGAATATTATTGCCATTGCATCCGGTGCCCTCAGTGGACTTGGTTACGGAGAAAATGCAAAAGGTCTTTTAATCAGTCGCGGGGCTGTTGAAATGGTGTATCTGGGCAGAGCATTGGGTGGTGACTTAAAAGCATTTTTAGGTGTGGCTGGAATTGGTGATTTGGTTACTACCTGTAATAGTCCGATGAGTAGAAACTTTACGGTTGGCTATCGACTGGCAAAAGGCGAAAAGCTAACTGATATTTTAGCCGATATGCATGAAGTTGCAGAAGGTGTTAACACCGTGCGGATCGCAAAAAAATGTGCCGATCATTATAAAGTACGCGCCTTGATTACAGACAGGTTATACAAAGTGTTGTTTGAAGGAATGACCGTGCAGGAAGCGCTTGAGTTTTTAATGCGCTATCCACTCAATGTGGATATTGACTTTCTTTAAACTAATTAAAAATTAGCTCGAATCAGATTAGCTGTCGCTTCCAACTCTTCTTTTGAGGGCGAAAGTTTTGGTCGTGAAAAATTGATGTCACCCATTGCATTCATCGGCACCAGGTGTACGTGTGTGTGTGGCACTTCCAGACCAATCACCGCTACGCCAATACGTTTACATTCGATGGATTGCTTTAATACTTTGGCAACTTTTTTCGCAAACACTATCATATCAGCCAACAACTGATCATCCAAATCAAAAATATAATCAACCTCTTGCTTAGGCACTATCAATGTATGACCCGTAACCAGTGGCATCACATCTAAAAATGCAATAAAGCGATCGTCTTCCGCAATGATTTGCGCGGGAATTTCTCTGTTGATGATTCGGGTAAAAATACTTGGCATACCTGATAAACTTTAGGCGGTTATCTCCACAATCACAAATTCCATTTCACCTGCCGGTGTTTTAATTTTTGCCACATCGCCCTTCTTCTTTCCTAATAGTCCCTTTCCGATGGGTGACTGTGTAGAAATTTTGCCAGCCTTTAAGTCAGCTTCTTCTTCAGAAACTAACATATAGGTAACAGAAGCATTGTTCTTGCTATTCTTAATCGTAACTTTTGATAGTATAGAAACTGAAGATGTATCAATTTTCGTTTCGTCAAGCAAGCGGGCATTGCTCAGCAAATCTTCCAACTGTGCAATTTTTGCTTCGAGATGTCCTTGTGCATCTTTTGCTGCATCATATTCTGCGTTTTCACTTAAGTCGCCCTTATCGCGCGCTTCAGCTATCTGCTTGGCTATATCAGAGCGACCCTTTGACTTAAGCATCGCCAACTCGTTGGTTAATTTGTCTAACCCTTCCTTCGTGTAATATGATATCTTCTTAGCCATAAAATTATAATTTAACACTTACCATACATTTCACTCTTACCCGCTTCAATATAAAAAAGAAACAACGGCTTCTTTTGGAAGCCGTTGTTTTCACCTCTGCAAAGGTAATTTATTAATTGACTAATTCAAATTATGCGTACACCAGGTCAGGTATATTAATTTTTATTTGCTCCAGAATCTCATCATCAAATTTAGCAAGGTATAACGTTTTTGCTTTTGCCAACTGCTCAATGGTGAGCCCCTTCGCACCCCGGAAGTCAGTTTTATATAAACTCGCATTTTCAAAATCTGCGCCCATAAGATAACTGCCTTTCAAATCGGCCTCCATTAAAAATGCATTGCTGAAATTAGCTTTGATTAGAAAAGCATTTGCTAACTGTGACTTTATTAAAAAAGCATCTTTGAAGTTGGCCCCACTTGCGTAAGCACCAGTTAGAATAGCCTGGTTCAGATTTGAATTTTCTAAATTGGTTTGATTAAGTCTTGTTCCTTCCAGGTTTGATTCTATTAACGAAGAATTAGAAAGGTTAGCGGAATTGAGATTAGAGCCCTTAAGTATCACGTAGTTAAGATTCGTGCGAGACAAATAACAATTTACCAGGTTGATTTCAAAAATCTTATGCCTGTTTAAACGCTTGATATTTCCTACTGTGCGAAAAGCAGCTTCATCAGATTCCCACAAACGAAAATCATCAATCTCATCTTTATAAGTTCGTATCCGTTGCCTGATTTCACCATTCTGATTTAACCAGAAAATTAAAATACCAATGATCGTAATGTCGAATAACATTCCATGCGCTTCTACTAAAAGTTGCATCCAGAAACTTTCGAAATCATTGATGTAATATTTTGCGCTAAGTCCTAGCACCAGAATTGAAACGCCTGCCAGTACAATGGATGTAGTGAGCAGCGGCCGTTCAATCACATGATTAAACCGCTCCAGTGCTTTTTCTTTAATCTGCTCAATTCGTTTACGCATGTGCCTGTTCAGAAAATTTTATGACAACCGAATAGCAATGTATTTATCCTGCGGCACAAGAAAAGTGCACGAATCAACAAAATCTTACTTGAGTCTTATTCTTAATTACTATATCAAGATGTGCAGGGTAAGGAAATAGATACCCAAGCCTAACAAGTCGTTGGTTGTGGTGATAAAAGGGCCGGATGCCAGGGCCGGATTAAAACCGAGTCGATTTAACAAAAGCGGTGTGATGGTGCCAATGAATGAAGCAAATACAACCACAAAAAAGAGCGCCAGCGAAACGATTATATTCAAAGGATCCGCGCCAAACGTAATACGGGTGATGATAAACACTACCAAAGAAAGAAAAATCCCATTGAGCAAGGCAACACTAAATACCTTCAATAATCTTTTCCACAGTCCATCATCTACAAATCCGGGATTGGCAAGACTTTGCACTACCAAAGACGAAGATTGAATTCCTACATTACCACCAGTCGCCTGAATAAGGGGTATAAAAAACGCGATGGCAGTAATTTTTGCGATCTCTCCTTCAAAAAAGCCCATAAATCTTGCACTTACCATACCTCCCAAAATGCCAATAAATAGCCACGGCAATCGGGCTCTTGTATTTCGCCAGATACTATCATCCTCTTCAACATCTTCGGTTATACCCGACATTATCTGTCGTTCTTCTTCTGCCTGTTCGGTAATAACGTCTACCACATCGTCAATGGTAATTCTACCAACCAACTGACCTTGCACATTGATTACAGGAACTGACTCAAGATCATATTTCCTCATGATTTCCGCCACCTCGCTGTCATCCATATAGGTTTCCACCGTGATGATATCGCCTTCGCAAATATCTTTTACAATAGTTTTAGAATCAGATAGTATCAACTTTTGCAAGGCAACCCGTCCTAAGAGCTTATCTTGATCATTTACAACATAGACAGCATAAAACTTACTTACATTTTCAGCCTGTTTGCGTATTTCATCAATACACTGCACGACCGTCCAATAATCCCGGGCCTTAATTAACTCTTTGGCCATCAATCCGCCCGCCACATTGGCATCGTAGCGAAGCAAATCAATGACTTGCGATTTCAGAACAGCATCCAGTTGCGCAAGAATTTCTTCACTGGTTTTAATTGGCAATTCATTCAGAATATCAGCAGCATCATCTGAATCGAGGTAATTGATTATGGGAGTTAATTGAGCAACATTATAATTTTCTGTGAGGTATTTTTTTCGGGTGTCCGAATCCAAATCTTTAATGATTTTAGATTGAACATCCAACGAAAGTAAGTCCAATACATATTTAAACTCCTCTCCATTAAACTCATACAATAATGAAGCAACATCGGCAGAATTTACATCTCGCAGGCTTTCCTGAATAAACAAGGCATCATGTTCATCTACCGCTTGTTGAAAGCGATCACGAAATTCTTTTGTCAATTCAAACTCAGCGAACTTCACCTGATTTTTCGATTTGTGTGGTTAATTCAATAAACTGTTCTACGGATAATTGCTCAGCACGCTTGTCCATAATTTCGAGCGTGGTTATGGAAGCGGGTAAATTTAAAATTTTAAGTGCGTTGCGCAACGTTTTGCGCCTGTTTTGAAAAGCCTGCTTCACCACTTTTCTGTATAGTTTCTCATCACAATCCAGTTGCTGACGTTCATTGCGCACCAGGCGAATCACAGCCGACATAACCTTTGGAGGAGGAAAAAAAACTCCCGGTGGTACTTTAAATAAATACTCAATATTATAATACGTTTGAAGTAACACACTTAATATCCCATAGGTTTTGCTTCCCTCCTTCTCTGCTATCCGATCGGCTACTTCTTTTTGAATCATGCATACAACCTGTTGCACGCGGTCGCGGTTATCCAGCACTTTAAAAAATATCTGGGAGGATATGTTGTAGGGGAAGTTACCTATAATATGAAATTTACCCGGAAATAAGTGCGCAAGATTCATCTCCAGAAAATCACCTTGAATAATATGGTTTGCAAGTTGTGGAAAATGTTCATGCAGGTAAGTGACAGACTCGCGATCAATTTCTATCAATGTAAGTTCAATGTCGGGATTTGCCGCTAACCAGTGTGTGAGTACGCCAGTGCCAGGACCAATTTCAATTACAGATTGTTTACCCGGCTCTAAAACTAAAGAAGATACAATCCGCTCAGCAATTTGCTTATCCTTTAAAAAATGTTGTCCGAGAAATTTTTTAGGTCTTACCATTTTGTTTCATTAGTCCGCTTCCTGACAGACAAGTTGCAAAGTATAAAATCAAAACAATAAAATTCCGTTAAATTGCGCAGCACTATTGATATTACACTTCCATGATACACTCGGAAAAACCACGCATAGGAATAACACTCGGAGACCTGAATGGAATAGGTCCCGAAGTAATCATAAAAACACTCGCAGACAGCCGGTTATTGAATTTAATGACACCGGTAGTGTACGGATCGGCCAAAGTTCTCTCATTCTATCGCAAACTTTTAAACTTAGAGGATTTCAATTACAGCCAGGTGAAGCAAAAAGGTCAGTTTTTTGCAAAAACGATCAATGTGGTAAACTGCTGGGAAGAAGTAATTGACATCAATCCAGGTCATGCCTCACGGCAAACCGCGCAAGCTGCCCTGATAAGCCTTAAAAAAGCTGTGGAAGAAGTAAAAGAAGGTTTGATTGAAGGGTTCGTTACCGGACCGATAGACAAAAACACAATTCATGGAACTGATTTTCCCTTTCATGGACATACCGAATACCTGACTCAAGAGTTTAACGCAGGTGAGAGTTTGATGATGATGGTAAGCGATAATTTAAGGGTGGGGCTTGTGACAGAACACGTTTCAGTAAAAGAAATTCCCACTTATATCACCAAAGAACGCGTAGAACTAAAAATTCGTCTTCTTGAGCTCTCGCTGAAAAAAGACTTCCTGATTAACAAACCCAAAATTGCAGTGCTTGGGTTAAATCCACATGCGGGCGACTCCGGGCTATTAGGTCGTGAAGAAATCGAGGTGATTTCACCGGTAATAGCAGACCTGAAAACGAAAGGGAAGTTGATTTTTGGTCCTTTTGCTGCTGATGGCTTTTTTGCTGCTGGCATTCACCATCATTATGATGCGGTTTTGGCAATGTATCACGATCAGGGACTTGTGGCCTTTAAAACCCTGGCCTTTGAAACAGGTGTGAACTTTACTGCGGGCCTGCCTTTTGTGCGTACCTCACCAGATCATGGAACAGCGTATGCCATTGCCGGTAAAAATCAGGCTAATGAAAGTTCATTCCGGTCGGCCATGTATCTCGCCTGCGACTTGATAAAGAACAGGACGATGCAAACAGTAGAAAATTAATACTGAAAAACGAGTTTTTTCTTGTAGTTTACAAAATAAGACCAATAAAGAAGTTTAAGTATTAGCTTTGCAATCCTGAATTTCCACACATGGACATAGTAACTAAGAAAAAATTAAACATACTTATTCAACTGGCAGAAGCAGATAAACATTTTGCAAAATCAGAGAGAGAAATGATTTTCAGGATTGCCAGCGACAGGAAGTTCCCTGAGGACATTGTAAATAGCCTTATTCGAAATCCTGAGCCAATTGAAACATTAGGAGCACTCTCAATTGATCAGAAATTTGACTATTTAATTACGTGCGTGGATTTAATTTTTGTCGATCAGAAGGTGTTTGAAAGTGAGGTAATTTTTGCGAGGGGTATTGCCATAAAATTGGGGTTCAAAAAAAATGTGATTGATTTCTTACTCGAAAACAACGGAAAAAAACCGCTAAATGAGCTAAAAAGCACCATTTTTGAACTGTATTCCTGATTTACCTTTCAACGACCATCCCCAATCCTATAAAATTCATTAGATAAAAAGGCGTAAATCCGATAATTACTGATAAATTTGCCCGCTCATTTTAAAACCCCTAAAGGGTTGAGTTTTGAAGGAGTTTAGCGTCAATATTATAGGCCTAAGCAAAAAAGCCCATCAATTTGAATTTCAGATAAATGATGGATTTTTTGCAGCATACGGTAACGAAAT
>JALOMN010000297.1 GCA_025455445.1 Cyclobacteriaceae bacterium | reverse complement strand
CGTATCGCGCGTGTCGGCAAAATGTTGTGCAAGGTTTTCCTGGCCATACTTTGAAATCATCACCTGCTTCACAAAGTCAGCAATAGCTTGTGTTTCACTTGCAAGCATAGTGGTTTGATTTACCACACCTACGCGCTGAAGATGAATGTGTGGATCAAATCCTTTTGAATATTTGCCAGCAAACTCTTCGTAAAACTCCGAACGGGTTTTGCTGCCCAATAGGTAGTTTGCCAATTGCTGTGCCTCCTCCATGTTACGCACAATTACTGAAGGAGCATTGTTGGCGCTGTGTGAAAAGGTAGCTTTGGTTTCTTCATGTTTGGGTTTGCCATGTATTATTACCGTGTATTGTTCCCGTCCCAATTTTTCAGCTCGATTCCACACTTTTTCAACAAACGGACAGGTAGTATTGTATTTCTGAACATCCACACCTTTGTCTAACAGCATATGCTCAATTTCTATGGTGGTGCCGAATGCGGGGATAATCACAATTGTTTACCTCCTGGTTGTGAATCATCTGGCTTAAGAGATACACATTCTTGTTTTCGTTTTCTTCCAGCGCACGATAGCTGATTTCAATGGCATTCTCGACACCATAGCAAAAGCCAAAATGGCGAGCCAATACAAACTCTATGGGGCCAAAATTCAGAATGGTAGGTGAAAAGTCTTGCTTGCGCAGATCTTTTCCCTTGCGCGACTCTTTTACTTTGCCCGTGATAGACGACCGGTAATAGGCGGGAATATTAAACTTTTTTATGGCTGTGAAATTTTAGCTTTCTAACACAAAAATAACTCATTTGTTGAGTGCACGGGAAAGTAAGCATATAAAAAACAAAGCCCCGAATTTTCGGGGCTTTGTTTATGCGGCTTTTGAAAGTTTATCTTCTTTAATTTTATTTTTTCTTACCTCTTTCGATTGCAAGTCAAACCAACGAACTTCTACAATATTTGATTTAAGGTATTTAAGCACCTCCATCACCTTGCCATCTACTTTGCTGCGAACACGTTCGCCTTTCTTAAATAGTTTTCTCATCAATTTAAAATTAAGTTTTACATACGTAACGCATAGATTATCTCGCGCGGATAATTCTCATACACTCCCGCGAATGTAACTAAATCACCGGTTTTCTTCTTTTTAAGAATTTCATCTATCTCTTTCGCTGATTTAACAGCTACATCATTGATGTGAGTGATAATAAAGCCTTCTCTCATTTCAGTGAAGCGCTGGATTTTTCCATTGGTTATTGATTTCACTTTCACACCATTTGGTAACTCCAGTCGTTTCAATACTTTCGAGTCAATATCTTCCAGTTCAAATCCCATATTGACTGCCTCGGTTTTTTCATCGCGGCTTACAATACTGTTCTTACCATCACGACTCTTAAGCGTTACAGGTATAACAAGTGTTTTGCCTTTTCGGTTTACAGTAACTGAAACCTTATCGCCTGGGCGCTTTTGACCTATGTATTCAATAAGCGCAGTACTGGATTTGATTGCATGATCATCCAGTTTAATTACTACATCACCTTCTTTTATGCCAGCTTCTTTAGCGGCACTTTTATCTTCAATATCACCAAAGCCTAATACATAGGCACCTTCCGTTACTTCTAAGTCGTTTTCGCGCACCAGGTTAGTGTCTACACTTCGAATGTTAATTCCAAGCCAGCCTCTTTGCACGGCCCCATAGCTGATCAGGTCGCTCGTGATTTTACTCACGATGTTTGAAGGAACGGCAAATCCATAACCAGAGTATGCACCTGTTGGACTCGCAATGGCGGTGTTGATTCCGAGAAGTCCGCCATTAATGTCAACCAATGCGCCACCACTATTGCCGGGGTTAATAGCAGCATCTGTTTGAATGAATGATTCAATTGCAGTGCGTGTGCCGGGTTGACCATTGATACTTGGGGTACCTGAATTGATTATGTTGATGTCTCTTCCTTTTGCACTGATGATACCTGCTGTAACTGTGCTGTTGAGATTGAAAGGATTGCCAACGGCTAAAACCCATTGACCCACTTTAGACTCATCTGAATTTACAAAGGATAGAAAAGGAAGGTCTTTTTCATTCACTTTAATCACCGCAAGATCGGTATCTGCATCCGTTCCGATAACTTCTGCTTTAACCTGACGGTTGTCGTACAGCGTTACTTCCACTATGTCGGCACCGTCTACCACGTGGTTGTTGGTAACGATATATCCATCTTTATTGATAATTACTCCGGAGCCGGTGCTTTGCGAAGGTCCTTGATTTTCAAACGGTCCATCAAAGAAAAACCGGAACTGGTCAGGAATCTGTTGATTGGAGCGTACAGATTTTTGTTGTGTTGATCGGATATGCACAACGGCTTTCGTAACCCGCTCAGCAGTGCCTGTAAAATCCAGAGGCACTATTTCACCGCTTTCATTTTTGGTATAACCTATCTGCGAGGCAGGCACGCCAGAGATTTGTTCAATTCTTACTCCCGGCTGTTTACTTTCCATTAGCCATTGTGTGGATACGATAGTTATCACACTACCTAACATTGCTGCCAACAAAAGTGATCCGAATCGATTCATAATTTTAAATAGTTAAAAGAGTTTATAAATGCATTGAGAGAGACGATTCTCTCTTTTAAAAAGTTTTAAGTGTGAGTTCGATTTTATTTTTCTTCTCATTACAGCCCCTCCAAAATCAAAAGAAATGCCAGTGACTCTAAAAACGACAAGTGTTGCATTTTAGGTTCATAATTCTGACAAAATTTCTGATTTGTCAGCCTTTGCATAGCTTGTTTACCTGCTCACGCGAAATTTATTGAGTAGTTTTACACTTTGTCAAGAGGTTAATTATTATATCGTGAAAATTCAAGCTGTTGTGCGCCTAAAGCAAGGGCGCGATCATTCTGTTAAGCGCTACCACCCCTGGGTTTTTTCGGGCGCAATTCAGTCTATTTCCGGAGAAGTAAAAGACGGTGAATGGGTGGAGGTTGCTGATGCAAATGGTAAAGTTCTTGGCTTTGGGCACTATCAGAAGGGGACCATCACCGTGCGCATGATTTCTTTTGGTGCGATACCTCCGGGTGATTCGGTCTATCGCGCAAAAATTAAGTCTGCGTTTACACAACGTATAAACTCCAGGGTACTGAACGAATTTACCAATGCGTATAGGCTGGTGCATGGAGAAGGTGACGGCTTGCCCGGATTAATTGTAGACGTGTATCATAATGTAGCGGTGATGCAGGCGCACTCAGCCGGCATGCTGGAAGATCGTGCTTTCATTTCGGATGCGATAAAACAAATAGTTCACGAGGAGTTTGGCTATGAAATTTCGGCAGTCTATCACAAATCACTTTCCGAAAAATCACAAAGTGAATATGTATTGGGCATGGCAGCTGTGCCACATTTGATAATGGAGAACGGTAATAAATTTTATGTGGATTGGGAAGAAGGACAAAAGACAGGCTTCTTTCTTGATCAACGTGAGAATAGAAAATTACTGGGTGAAATGGCGCGCGGAAAAAATGTGTTGAATACATTTTGTTATACCGGAGGTTTTTCTGTGTATGCATTGCAACAAGAAGCAGCCTTAGTGCATTCGGTCGATGCCTCTGAAAAGGCAGTAGCACTTACCAGAAAGAATTTGACCTTAAATGGTTTTGATCCACATGTGCACGTATGCACAGCCAGTGATACATTTGATTTTATAAAAGATAAAAAGGATGTGTATGATCTGATCATTCTTGATCCACCTGCATTCGCCAAACATAAAGATGCACGCCACCAGGCGGTGAAAGGCTACCAGCGATTGAATGCAGAAGCAATTAAGATCATTAAGCCCGGAGGAATCATTTTTACATTCTCATGTTCGCAGGTGGTAGACCGTCAGTTATTTTATGACACGGTAGTGTCTGCAGCGATACAGTCAGGACGGCAGGTGAAAGTGTTGCATCATCTTTCTCAGCCAGCCGATCATCCTGTTTCACTCTTCCATCCTGAGGGTGAGTATCTGAAGGGTCTTGTGTTATATGTGGAGTGAAAAAAGAAGCCTGAGATTATAAGGAAATCTCAGGCTTACTAATATCAGAACATCTTATTTCTGCACCGCAGGAACAGGTTCCTGATGGTTGGCATATCGCTCAAAAAATTCAATCACACGAAGCAGGTGATC
>JALOMN010000296.1 GCA_025455445.1 Cyclobacteriaceae bacterium | reverse complement strand
TTAAGAAAAAATAACATAAAAGCAGGTGCCTATTACTCGCTTATCGATTGGAGCCACATCAACTACCCGGCATTTATGAAAGACAGCAGCCGATATGAAGTATCCAAACAACCACAACGCTGGCAGCAGTTTCAAAATTTTTTTCGGGCACAAATTCAGGAAATCAGTTCACTATATAACCCCGATCTGTTCTGGTTTGATGGCGACTGGGAACACAGCGCGGAAGAATGGGAAGCGGAAAAGGTACGTGAGCAGATTTTAAAAACAAACCCCAAGGCAATCATCAACGGACGCTTGCAGGGCTTTGGTGATTATGCTACACCCGAACAAAACTTCCCGGTATCAAAACCACCCACACCGTACTGGGAGTTGTGTATGACCACTAATAACAACTGGGGGTATCAACCTGCTGATACAAACTGGAAAACACCGTATGAAATCATCACCATTTTTGCCGATGCAATCAGCTATGGAGGAAATTTATTGCTGGATATCGGCCCAAAGGAAGATGGCACTATACCTGCTGAACAAGTTACCATATTGAAAGAACTCGGAAAGTGGAACAGAAAACATCAAGAGGCCATCTTCGGCACGCTGGCCGGAATGCCAAACGGACATTTTTATGGACCGACTACATTATCAAAAGATTCTACCACACTCTATCTTTTTATTCCGGCTAAAACCAGCGGACCCTTGATGATAAAAGGATTAAAAAATAAAATCACTTCAATAAAAGTAGTCGGAACAAATCATGCACTATCACATAAAGTAGTAGGCAAAATCAGTTGGAGCCCTGTGCCCGGATTAGTGTATATAGATGTGCCCGCTACCATGCAAGATGAATACATGACCGTGCTTGCCGTGCAATTGGAAGGGCCCATTTCACTCTATCGCGGACAAGGAGGATTGCAATAACATATAAAACACTTATGAGACCTATTATTTTCATATTCATAACCATGATGAGCGTTGCAGTGCACGCGCAAAATTCATTTCCTGACAAATGCATCGGCACATGGAAAGGCACGATGATGATCTACGGTCGCGGGGTGCTGCGCGACAGTGTAAAGGTAACTTTTACCGTAACGAAATCTGATAAACCCAATGAATGGGTATGGCGCACCGAATATCACTCAGAAAAAATGCCGATGACAAAAGATTATCTACTCAGATTAAAAGATGCCGACAAAGGCATTTACGTGACGGATGAAAACAATGGTATCGAATTGCAGGATTATCTTTTTGGAAATAAGCTCTACAGCGTATTTGAAACGCAGGGCATTTTTCTCACTTCGTCTTATGAGTTAAAAGGAAAGGAATTGATTTTTGAAGTAACTTCCGGCAAACGAATTGAACCTAACGGGCAAGAAGTGGCTAATTATACGGTGGACAATCTGCAGCGGGTTGTGCTTAAAAAAGTAAAATAAGTTCTCTCATATTATACTACCAGAGAGACGAAAGAGAATCCCTGCATCAAAGTAGGTACTTCAAACTACTTCAACTCCAGCACAACTACTGAATGCGCAGGCAGTGTGGCTTTAATCACATTGCCATTGAGTGAAACTTGTTTGAATGCCGCAGGCTTAATTTTTTCCGGTGCTTCAAATGAATTGTAATCCTGAATTTTCTGACTTGTTAAAATCCTTCCGGATATACTGTTGTATTTTGCACCACGCACATCCAAGGTAATTTCCTGCGTGCTTTTCAAATCAATATTGACCAGTGAAATATGCATCACTCCGTTTTTATCGCGCGAAGCAGAAGCAGACACAGCCGGCAATTTATCATTACCCATCGCAAATTGATTGGTCTTCAGATTAAGCGGAATCAACGTAGCATCCTGGTGCACGTTATACATCTCCATCACATGATAGGTGGGCGTAAGTAATAATTTTTCTTCGTTGGTTAGCAACACAGCCTGCAACACGTTTACCGTCTGTGCCAGGTTGGCCATGCGCACCCGGTCACTGTGATTATTGAAAATATTCAACGTGGCTCCGGCTAAAATCGCATCGCGCATGGTATTTTGCTGATATAAAAATCCGGGATTGGTGTTGGGTTCTACATCATACCACCCGCCCCACTCATCTACTACCAATGCTACCTTTTTAGCAGGATCATATTTATCCATAATGGTAGTGTGTTTAACAATCAATTCTTCCATCATGAGCGCGCGCTTCATAGTTTGAAAATATTGCTCTTCAGAAAAGTTGGTTGCAGAGCCTTTCTTATTCCAGTCAATCACTGAGTAATGATGAAGCGCCACACCTTCCAGCATCCAATGTGGAATGTCGCGCATCAGCACTTCCGTCCAATGGTAATCTGCCGAGTTTGCACCAGAGGCAATGCGGAATAATTTTCCATTCATGAAGGTCGCATATTGCCGATAGATATTCGCGTAATACTCCGCAGTCATATTTCCACCGCAACCCCAGGCTTCATTACCAACTCCCCAGTATGTTACATTCCAGGGTTTTTCTCTGCCATTCTCTTTGCGCCAGTTCGACATTGGGCTTACCCCATCAAAGTTTGTATACTGAATCCACTCAGACACTTCCTGCACGGTGCCGCTGCCCACATTCGCAGAGAGATAAGGCTCTGCTCCTATCAGCTCACACATATTTAAAAAATCATGCGTGCCAAAACTATTGTCTTCGGTTACTCCACCCCACCAGGTATTTACAATGGTGGGTCGTTTTGCTTTTGGGCCTACGCCATCTTTCCAATGATAGGTATCAGCAAAGCAGCCACCCGGCCAACGCAGATTAGGAACTTTGAGTTTTTTTAATGCCTCGACCACATCGTTGCGCACGCCTTGCGTGTTTGGAATTTTTGTATTTCCCTCGCCTACATAAAAGCCACCATAAATGCATCGGCCCAGATGTTCAGAGAAATGACCATAAATATGTTTACTGATAATTTCCTGACCCTGATCTGCATTCAGCACGATGGCGTTTTGAGAATAAGCCGTTGAACAAATCAAGGAAAGAAGAAAAAGAAAATATTTTTTCATAAAGATTTGTATTGAAGTGACCCCTTAATTGATTTCCATTTATCTGCTTAATAATTGAAGCCTAACAGATTCCAGTAGCTCAGTTGCCATAACCCGAGTATACTTATCAGGCACAACAATGCATAGCACAGGCGTGACCATTTGCTATATCTGCTTTTGGTTAAACTCCTGATAAAGAAAATAAGCATACCCAGTGTAGAAATCAGTGTGAGAATCGGAAGCACCAGTAAAATCTTCAAAGATGTTGGCACACCATAAACAATCTCAAGGGGATCCGATAAAGACATCATTAATCCGATAAAGAAAACTAGAATAAAAAAATAATTAAGCCATGCCAAGGACTTTTGGATAAAAGGAAGCGATAAATTATTCCCTGATTTTCTGCTGTATTTTCTCCTGATAAAATACGCTAGCGGCCAGTAGATAATGGTAAGCACGGCTGTAATAATCACCGCTAAAAATATCATCGTCTGGTTGGAGGCGAGTGCAATTCCATTCATTTT
Source organism: Cyclobacteriaceae bacterium (assembly GCA_025455445.1). Classification (GTDB taxonomy): domain Bacteria; phylum Bacteroidota; class Bacteroidia; order Cytophagales; family Cyclobacteriaceae; genus ELB16-189. The sequence continues at coordinate 149 of JALOMN010000296.1, read as the reverse complement.
ATCTAAGGCCATAATAGGCATGCCGCCTAAGTAAGCATGAATAACTTTTCCATCTTTATCTTTTTCAAATGCAACTGTTTCAGAAGAAAACTCTTCGCGGAAGGTAGTGCTGTCAATAGGCACATAGAAAGTAACTTCGTCACCCAGCG
>JALOMN010000295.1 GCA_025455445.1 Cyclobacteriaceae bacterium | reverse complement strand
GAAGTGACTCCTTAGCAGGAAAAAAAGTAGGTGTGCAAGGTGTAGGCCAGGTGGGCATGCATTTGGTAGAACACCTGGTGAAAGAAAATGCGAAAGTATTTATCACAGATCTTTCGGAAGATAAAATGGATGCACTTGCAACCAGACTCGGAGTGATACCAGTGCCTCAAGATCAATTTTATGACTTGGAAATGGATATATATGCACCCTGTGCACTGGGAGCAACACTTAATGATGACTCAATTCCACGTTTGAAGTGCACAATCATTGCTGGTGCCGCCAACAACCAACTAAAAGATGAGTTGAAACATGGCTATATGCTCATGGACCGGGGTATAGTGTATGCTCCTGATTTTTTAATCAATGCAGGAGGTTTGATTAATGTATACAGTGAGTACACAGGCAATTATAATCGTAACAAAGCATATGCACAGACAGAAAAAATCTATGATACCTGTTTGAGCATTCTCAATTTTGCAGATAAAGAAAAGATTTCAAGTCAGGAAGCGGCAATTCAACTTGCTGAGAAACGAATTCGGGAGATTGCGAAAGTGCGTATACCACGATAGGAATCAGACTTATTACCACTTGGTTAAAAAAATGGGGTCGTAAGACCCCATTTATGTTTATGGGCTTGTTTCCTGATTTGGTAGGCGGGTAAGTAGCATGTATGATTTGTTTTAAAATATAGATTTTGTACCGTAAAAGGGATTTGTATTCCCATTATGGGATGACGCGTTGTCTCGTAACCTCATTTTTAGCGAGATTTTAGGGTTTTTGGCAGGGGCATGATTTTGCTACCCTGAGCTCACATCAAACCAAAAACAACAACATTATGAGCGTAATCGACCTTTATCAAACCGGAGTAATTGGGTATCTGTTCCAGAAAGGACTCCTTAGTGGAAGCACCATCGCGTATGTAGAATATTACAAGCGATTTCAACAGCAACGTCAGCAGGGAATGAAGTACCGTGAAACGGTGCGCATTCTTTCTCAGGAATTTGGTGTATCAGAAACCACTATTAAAAAAGCTATCAAAGTGGTAAAAGAATAATCCAAAAGAATGGCCACAAAAAACCATTTTAGTATACCATCAATCGCATTGTAAGTCATTAGTTGAATCTTTAATCCATTGAAAGACCTCTTCGAAAATATTGAAGGGGTCTTTTCATTTTAGCTTTCTTCAATGCACATGGATGTGTAGCTTTGCACCTTCAAAATCGTTCTTTATTCATGCTTAACAGACGCACACTCCGAATCAAAATCATGCAAAGCCTTTTTGCTTTTGATCAATGCAGGGAGGCTAATTATCAACTCGCTCAGGATTTAATTGATGAGCGCTTTCTTCCCGACCTCAATTCGATGGAGGTGCAAGACAAGGAGTTGCTTAGGAAGCAGAATAAATCAGCCCGCCAGCTATTCGATAAAAAATTTAAAGGACTGGATTCCAATCAGGAAGTTGAAACCAGAATTATCGAAGTTGTAGAAGAAGCACTGACGCGCTATCATCAGCAGGTAAAAAAAGATCAGGATTTTCTCGCGCGAAATATTGCATTGGACATAGAGAAACTCACTCAACTCTACCATAGTGTGCTTGGTTTGCTTGTAGAATTTGGTGAATTGGCCAAAGCAGAAAAGAAAATCAATCACGCAAATTATTACGAGCACCCTTGCATAAAGGCTATTTCCACCAATGAAGAATTAAATGCTCAACTGTTGCGCTCAAATGCAGGCTGGCAGAAAGACATCGATCATGTGCGTACCTGGTTTCGTGAAGTAATTAAGAATGACGATGCATATCAGGAATTTATCGCATCAAAGAAACCAGATGTTGAGAAGCAAAACGCAATTCTAAAACACCTGGTCCGTAAGCTGATATTAGGAACAGGCATTATTAATGATTTTTTTGAAGAGCAGGATATTCGATGGGCAGAAGATAAGGTAATTGTGCGCAGCCTCGTGGATAAAACTTTAAAGTCATTTGCTGCAGGCAAAGTAGAAATTCAAAAATTATCGCTCGACTGGGAAGACGATAAAATGTTTATTACTAAATTATTTAAAAGCACGATTGATCTTGATGTAAAATACAAAAAGCTCATAGCGAGCAATACCAAAAATTGGGAGGTTGACCGATTGCCGCTCACTGACCGTGTGATACTTGAAATGGCGTTAGCCGAAATGCTCAATTTCCCAAACATACCGGTGAAAGTAACTATCAACGAATATATTGAATTGGCAAAGGAATATAGTACACCTAAAAGCCGTCAGTTTATAAATGGAATATTGGATGTGCTGGCCAAATCAATGAAGGAATCAGGTGATATCAAAAAGAGTGGACGCGGGCTGATTGACAATAAATAGCACTATTACGAATAAACCAACTGTCTGATTCGCTATTGATTTAGGGGTGTAATTTGTATCTTTGTCAACGTTTAATAGTTACAAAATATGGGCAAGAAAAGTGACAATCTATTGATGGTATTTTTGGCGGGTGCTGCTGCCGGTGCAATTCTGGGCGTATTATATGCTCCGGATAAAGGTTCTAATACCCGCGAAAAGCTCTCATTCCAGCTCGATAAATATAAAAAGCTTCTGGAAGACTATCTGGCAGATGTAGTTTCTGGTAAAGAACCATTATTGGAAACAGAAGCGAAATCACAAGGTCAGAAGATTGTTACTGAAACAACCGACAAAGCACAGCGCCTGTTGGATGATGTGGATGAGTTACTAGAGCAATTGCGTGGTACTAAAAACAGTTAATGATTTGTTAATCATACGTATGCAGCATTCAACAACACGTGTCCTCAACTAATTTTACAGACTTATAAATCGAATAATAAATTCTCGTCAAATATGAAAATCACATTAAGAATAATTACACTTCTTGCATTCACATTAGTAGCAATGAGTTGCAAAGACAGAGCATCAGAAAAACGAATAGCAGAGTTGGAAAGCCGTCTTGCTCAAATTGAGGGTAATAAAAATGCGGCTGCAACAACATCTCCTATGGCAACACCTGCCCCGGCAGCTGAAAGTAAGCCCGAAGGCCCTTTGCCCGTAATCACTTTTGAAACCACCGATCATGATTTCGGCACTATTAAAGAAGGTCAGAAGGTTACTTATACATACAAGGTAAAAAACACAGGCGAGGCACCACTTATTATTCAAAGCGCACAACCTTCTTGTGGTTGCACGGTTCCAACCTACACGCAAGATCCTATCCCGGTAGGAGGAGCTGGATTTGTTACCGCTGAATTTGACAGCAGTGGTAAACCGGGCATCAACAATAAGACTATTACAATTACTTCCAACACCTGGCCAAAAGTTACAACGCTTCGTTTCAAAGCGATGGTAACACCTCAATCAGAACTGCAGGGTCCGGTTAAATAATTCATCAGACGATTATTATATATCATCCCAAATCCTAATAGGGTTTGGGATGATTGCTTTATTAGACATAACTTTGCACCCTAAATTTTCACTATGATTTATTCCATTTTACTTCAGGCTCAAGGCATGACCTCTCAATTAATTGTGATGGGCGCCATCATTGCAGTGTTTTATTTTTTTATGATTCGTCCGCAACAAAAGAAGGCGAAAGATCAAAAGAAGTTTGTAGAGGAAATTAAAAAAGGAGACTATGTAGTTACCATTGGAGGCATGCATGGTCGTAT
>JALOMN010000294.1 GCA_025455445.1 Cyclobacteriaceae bacterium | reverse complement strand
AATAAGCGTTTTTTGTTTCTTCTGATTTATTGAAGAAATACATTAAACCATCTGCTGTTTTTGATCCGATATTTTTAGCTAATGATTTTTGTCCTAATTTAACTACCGCATTACGACCTGTTTGTTCATTATATAACTGCGAATAGTTTGCCCCTAAATATTTGTTAATTAGTTTATTTCTTTCTTTGCTACCACCCATAATAACCTTGTACTCAACTCCTGCACAGGACTTTGCCCATGCATCAATGCGTTCCCTCACATGTCTGATTGTATCATTTGCACCCGCCATACTTTCAGGGAATGGTCCTATTCCTTCATCACCATTCGATGGAGAGGCATACCCAAAAAACAATCCTTTTACTTCTTCCATTTGAGGAATACCACTTTTGCCTAAAGCATCAATAAATTTTATATACCGCTTATGGAATTCTGGATGGCTCACTTCATAATTGGTTTTTTTGGGATTTATTTTGGTCTCTTTTCTGATAGGAATATTGTATTGCTTTATCCACTCAGGAGCAAAATCAATTGCCGAAAAATGAATACGTACAATTGAACCATACCCTTTTTGATTCGCCAATTTTATATTGGCGATTAAAGGCTGAAAGTTAATCTTTCCTTCTTCTGGTTCAAGCAAACTCCAGTTAACCCAATGAGCTATTACCGGATTACATGGGAAATTAACTTTTGGTAATTTTCCTATTTTCTCACTACCCAATCCTCCATTTCGGGCTATGCAAAGATTCGATTTTGATGAAGGCTTAACAAAGGCAGGTAACGACCAATCCCATCCTACTCTGATGGTATCTTTAGTTATCCATTCCGCCGGTTTTACTTCAGAAATGGGTGTTTTATGATAAACTCCCCAATATGGATATTTTTCAGTACCATCAGACTCTGCCGATTGTACAGGTCCTGAAATTAAATTAGTCTGCGCATTTACCGGATTATTAAAAATAGCTGGAATTACAAACAAGATATAACAGGTTAAAAACAACTTCATTTTCAATGTTTTTTTGAAATAAAATTACGCCTAATTTGTAATTAAAACTACCCAGTCCTTCTGGGGCTCTGAGGGTGCACCACTGATAGTGACCACTTTACCTCCTTTTATGTTTTTTATAGCTCCTGTTTGTAGTTTGCCTCCATTTCGCGGATCGAACCATTTTAAAGAGAATTCGCCACTTTGGTTCTCAAGATTAATAGTTCCGCTCCCGTTTCTAAGAAAGACTATGTACATCTTACCGGGATCAGCCAGGCAATAATCGCCTTTAATCACCAGATCAGTGTAGTTTTCGGTCTCTGTTATGGGAATATTATTGCCTTCGAAGAAGTCGAGCAAATACTTGCACTGATCCCAGAAAAGGTCACGGGAGCGATAGTCCTCACATGTTAAATCGGAATGCGGATGGTCGTATCCAAAATAAAATTCATTCCCCCAGGCCCCGGCGAAGAATGAACCCCAGAGGCTATTGATTCTTGCACTATCATGCTTTGAATCTTCCACATCGGTTAACAAACCATTTTGTGCACCGCCTGTTTCATCTATTGAAATTGCCATTTTTTTACCAGACTTTTTTGACAGTTTAAACCATCTTAATACATTTTCATGAACATTGCGATACTGTTGAGTACCCACTTGTACCGATAACCCGGTATACTTAACCTCCGGCACGAAAATATCGTCGAAAGACGGTGGATTGTGGATCACAACATGATGATGATACGGATCGATCTGGTAAAAATACTCAGCAGCAGCCAGACGTTGTATTGTGTTCATAGGCGGTGTTTTGTGGTCTTTTGCCCAGTCACCCGATTCTTCGCCGATGTTCCAGTTAAGTGCCAGATGATGTCCGAAACGAGCCATAATCTCACGGTAATAGAGTTTTGTATTTGCTCCGATAGCTCCGTTATCAAGCAAACCCTGGCACTCCTGCTCCAGCAGTTTGAAATGCAGGAACATTCCCACATTATCGGCATGATTAAAAACTACCTCCCATTGATCCAATTTTGAGCAGTCAAACCTGTTATGTGTATCATAATCAACAAAGGGAAATACATTTTGGTCGTCACCTTCAATATTCAATGTTAAAAATGGAAAAACATTCAGCCCCTTTGATGTCAGGTAATTAACTGCACCTATAATCGCTTTCCCTTTCCCGTTCTTCCAGGATGGGTCACCCACTTTCCAATCTTTGAAATGAGCCTCCCAGGTTTTTACAAGATTATCTTTATGACCATCATTGTTAAAAGTGCCGTCAAAATCGGCATAAGCGAGAAAATTCTCAGGAGAATCGGGTCCAACCTTTAGCATGGGTTTTCCTGTTCCGGCATATTTCAGGTAGCGGGTTCCATCGTATTGTAAACGACCTTTAGCACGGTTGTCGCGCCCTGTTTTATCGCTTTCGGTAACAATGAAAGTTCCTTCTGCCCCATCCATAAAACCAGCACTTTCGCCGGCATTTTTACGTTCGCTTACCGCCAGCCAGTTTCCTGCCCTGAAATCGACTTTATAACTCCATGTCCCGGTTTCTTCGGGGGCAAAATGTACACGCCATTTGTTGCCCGAAGTTGCCGAGCTTTCGCCGGCATTGCCATCGGCAGCAAAGTAACCAGGCACCTTTAACGTTTTGCCCGATTCTTTGTGTGTAAAATACACATCGAAACGGAAATTCATAAATGGATTCAATTCATTCATTTCTGAAGTTGCGGGTCCATCGAAGGTGAGTGTAATTCTGTGCCACTTTTTCAACTCGCCCATGATTTCTACCTTAACGTTATCGGGTTTTGGTTTTGGTGATTCATTTGTCTTTTGTGCAATCGACACATTGGTAGCTATTAGCAACAGAAGCATAAGCATGCTTATACATATTTTCATTAATTTCATAACGTACAATAAGTGGTTAGTAATCCTATATCGAAAATCATATTTCGGTAAAAGAGATTGTGTAGAAATTAATTTTAATCCTGCCTGCTATTTGAGCTCACTTAGTTTTCTCTTTGATTTTAAAGTTAAATCAGGGGTATTACTTCCATCTACTTTCTCTTTATCTGAATCACCTTTTGAATCATTTGCTACCGCATCTGCATTATTTACGGGCATATATAACCTCAACTCTTTCTTAAGGGCTTCAAGCTCATTGGTTTTTTTATTAGCAAGATTAGTCCATTCCATAGGGTCATTTTCAAGGTCATACAACTCTTCCACTCCATTCTTTTCTCTATTTATATAATGCCATTTTTCAGTAATAACAGAATGATTCCCTTTGTCCATAGTTGTTATAGCAGGTGTCCATTTTAAAGTTGGATTTTTCAAAAGTGGTGCAAATGAATTCCCATCCAACTCTTTTTTGGGTAGTTTGCATAAGTCAATCAATGTAGGATAAATATCGAGTAAATTGACATTGCGATAGCAGTCTTGCATTTTTGTCATTCCAGGAACATGGAAAATAAATGGTAATTGTGTCGCTTCACGCCACAGGGTTGCTTTTCTGTATCTCAGTTTTTGAGAAATCTGTAGTAATTGGAACTTGAATTATAATTGAATCCGCTTTAATTTTAGCAACAATCTTATTAATTTCTACTTTCTGAATCTTTAAACTTCTGTATTTGGTTTTGAATTCTGTATTTTCATCAAAAAAAGTATTGGTTCTTTCAATAGTTTTTATGCGAGTTAAAC
>JALOMN010000026.1 GCA_025455445.1 Cyclobacteriaceae bacterium | reverse complement strand
ATGAACGCAAAAAAATATGTAGGCTGCGAAGTGATCACCGGCATGACGGTGGAAGAATGCTGGCAACTGGTGCACACCAGCGAGCGCACCGGCATGCCATTGATGATGCTTGAAAATGTATGCTACAGGCGCGATGTAATGGCCGTGCTCAACATGGTAAGGCAAAATGTATTTGGAGAATTAGTGCACCTGCAGGGTGGCTATCAACACGATTTGCGCGAAGTAAAATTCAACGATGGTAAGAGCGCTTATGGCAATGGCGCAGAGTTTGGCGAAAAAGGTTTTTCAGAAGCACAATGGCGCACGCAACATTCTGTATATCGCAACGGAGACCTATATCCGACACACGGCATAGGACCAGTAGCGATGATGGCAAATATAAATCGTGGTAATCGCTTTACCCAATTGGTTTCTTATTCCACCAAAGCTCGTGGCTTGCATGATCATGTAGTGAAAATGGGTGGCGCAGATCATCCTAATGCAAAAATAAATTTCAAACTGGGTGATGTGGTTACCACCATGATAAGCACCGTAAATAATGAAACAATTTTATTGCAGCATGACACCAACCTGCCAAGACCCTATTCAATAGGCTTCCGGGTGCAAGGCACAAAAGGAATATGGATGGACCTGAACAAATCAATATACATTGAAGGGCAGAGTAAAAAATCACACCAATGGGAAGATGCCAAAGAATGGCTGGATAAATATGATCATCCACTGTGGAAAAAATATGGCAACGATGCAAGCGGTGCGGGACATGGCGGCATGGATTGGTTTGTATTACATGCCTTTGTAGAATCAGTAAAAAGAAAAGTGAACACGCCACAAGACGTGTATGACGCAGTAACCTGGAGTGCCATTACACCACTCTCAGAAAGTTCTATTCAACTCGGTGGCGAAAGTGTAGAATTCCCGGATTTCACTCAGGGCAAATGGATGTACCGCAAAAATGAATTTGCCTTAACTGACGACTATTGAGATAATTGCCATCATTTTCTCATAATCGATCAGGTGCTGTTCATTCAATTGAAATAGTAAATAAGTCATTGCTATCTTAGAATGTGAGTACACTTGAGCAACTGCTTTTGCATGAAAACTATTTTATTGCTCATAATTATTTAATTAACAACCGTTTGAATTACCTGATAAAGGCAACCAGTAAAATCATTTTTTTAACAAGGTGAGAATGGAGTATCTTTGCGCGCGATGACCTCACACAGCGGTATGAAAATAAAAGATCTTGAGTTTAAAAAATTTATCACAGCCTCTAAAATCAACGAAAAAGTATCTGAGTTAGCGTCAAAGATTAACCACGATTACAAAGCCCTTTCGCCCGTTTTTCTGCCCGTATTGAATGGTTCATTTATGTTTACATCTGACTTACTCAAGGAAATAAAATTACCTTGCCGCGTATCATTTGTTAAAATATCATCCTATTCAGGCACCTCCAGCACAGGCCAACTGAAAACACTTATCGGGCATGATGAAAGTCTGTTTAACCAGGACATTATTATTATAGAAGATATTGTCGATAGCGGTCTTACACTCGACAAAATTATGCAAGACATGAAAGGGTTGGGTGCCCGTTCGGTAGAAGCGATCAGCCTGTTGAGAAAAAAACCGGCTCGGGAAAAAAATATAGAGGTGAAATATGTAGGCTTTGAATTGGATATGGAGTTTGTGGTAGGATATGGACTTGATTATGATGGCTATGGCCGCAATCATAAAGATATCTATAAGCTTACAGAGGGCACTATTGAGTGACGAACCTGAATGTTCGGTAGGTGGCTAATCATTGTTATTGTTAATCTGATCCTTATCTTGCAAACCATTTTTAATTTAATCTGATCCGGCTATGATCAATCTCGTTCTCTTCGGGCCTCCCGGTGCTGGCAAAGGCACACAAAGTGAAAAACTCATTCAGAAATATGGCTTTGTGCACATCTCAACAGGTGATTTATTCAGGTGGCACACTAAAAATGACACTGCCTTAGGCAAACGAGTAAAAGAAATAATGAACAGTGGTGCGCTAGTACCCGATGAAATTACCATCGCCATGTTAAAAGAAGAACTCGATAAAAATCCACAGGCAAAAGGATTTTTATTCGATGGCTTTCCGCGCACGGTGCCCCAGGCAGAAGCACTGGATACTTTTATGATCGAAAATGGCTCAGCGATACATCATGTGATTGCATTGGATGTAACAGAAGAAGAAGTGCGCACACGTATTGCCAGACGCAGAACGATTGAGAATCGGATTGATGATGAAGAAGAAAAATTGAATAAGCGCATCACAGAATATTTTACAAAAACCATTCACGTACTTCCCTATTATAAAAATCAGGGAAGATTAAATACTGTGCATGGCATTGGAAATATTGATGAGATTTTTAACAACATCTGTAAGGTGTTAGATAAATAAAACATTTTCACAAATTCAAAATTTAGTACACCTCACATTGAATATTGAATTATAAATTTTGAATTACTATGTCTCCTAACTTCATTGATTATGTAAAGTTTAATGCTCGCTCTGGCCACGGAGGCGCGGGTTGTTTGCATTTTCATAGGGAGAAGTTTGTGGAAAAGGGCGGACCCGATGGTGGAGATGGTGGTCGGGGTGGTCATATCATTCTAAGAGGCAACTCACAATTGTGGACACTGTTGCACTTAAAATACCGTAAACATGTAATTGCCGAAAACGGCCATGCCGGTGAAGCCCAAAACCGAACCGGTGCATTTGGTAAAGATGAAATATTGGAAGTTCCACTAGGCACCATTGCGCGCAATGCAGAAACAAATGAAATCGTCTGCGAAATCAATGAACATGGCCAGGAAATAATTCTTACCCCGGGCGGACGGGGCGGCAAAGGAAATATGTTTTTTGCCACCTCCACTAATCAGGCGCCTCAACATGCGCAACCCGGTGAGCCGGGCCGAGATGAATGGGTAATTCTTGAACTTAAGCTGCTTGCTGATGTGGGTCTGGTTGGGTTTCCTAATGCCGGCAAGTCAACATTGCTATCGGTAGTTTCAGCAGCTAAGCCAAAGATCGCAGATTACGCATTCACTACACTTACTCCCAATCTGGGGGTAGTGTCATACCGAGATAATAAATCATTTGTGATGGCCGATATTCCGGGCATCATAGAGGGCGCAGCCGAAGGCCGTGGTCTTGGCATCCGATTCCTTAAGCACATTGAACGCAACTCATTATTGCTATTTATGGTTCCGGCCGACTCAAAAGACCTTAAAAAGGAATATGATATACTTATTAATGAGTTGAGAAAGTATAATCCGGAATTACTGGATAAGAAACGATTATTGGCCATTACCAAAAGTGATATGCTGGATGATGAGTTGAAAACCGAACTTAAAAAGGAAGTTCCAACAGATATTCCATCCATCTTTATCTCATCAATTACTAATCAAGGTATAAGCGAGTTAAAAGATTTAATCTGGCGCACCTTAAATAATTAATAGCGCCAATCTGACACAGTATAACTATTGGCAAAATTCTTGTCATTTTTGCGCATACTATAAGTAATTACTATGGAAAACACCATTCATCCAGAGCAGGAATTGGAAAAGCACGAAGAATCCACTGAAGAGACGCCTGAAACACAATCAAGTGAAACGGTAAGTGAAGAAAAGAAGGAAAATTTAACAGACCCTGTTCAAAAGTTGAAAGACGAATTGGCAGAAGCTAAAGACAAATACATCCGGCTATATGCCGAATTTGATAATTTCAGACGCAGATCTTCCAAAGAAAAGCTTGAAATGATACAGTCAGCCAATGAACAATTATTAAAATCATTGCTTCCTGTGGTGGATGATTTCGAGCGGGCATCCAAAGCGTTTAAAGATAGAAATGACAAAGAAGCTGAAGGGTTCTATCTTATTCAGAATAAAATGAAAAAGACGTTGGAGCAATATGGCGTAAAAGAAATGGAAGCTACTGCAGAAACTTCCTTCAACCCTGATTTTCATGAAGCCATCACACAGATTCCTGCAACCGAGGATAAGCAGAAAGGCAAAGTGTTGGATGTAGTAGAAAAAGGATATTTGTTAAATGATAAAGTAATTCGCTTCGCCAAAGTAGTGGTGGGAAGTTAATCCACCCTAGCACCTGAAGCCAACTACTTTCTTCCAATACGAATCAACATGTCAACGAAAAGAGATTATTACGAAATACTGGGTGTAAGCAAATCCGCTACTGCTGAGGAAATCAAAAAGGCATATCGGAAGGTAGCTATTCAATTTCACCCTGATAAAAATCCGGGTAATAAAGAAGCGGAAGAAAAATTTAAAGAAGCCGCAGAAGCATATGAAGTATTGAGCGATTCCGAAAAGCGCACTCAATATGATCGCTTTGGTCATTCAAGACCAGGCAATGGTGGTTTCCGTGGTCATGACATGAATATGGAAGACATATTCAGCCAGTTCGGAGATATTTTTGGCGGAGGTGGTGGAAGTCCATTCGATAGTTTTTTTGGTGGTGGCGGAGGAAGATCACGTCAACGTAAAGGATCCAACCTGCGCATCAAATTAAAACTCACCTTAGAAGAAATTGCGAATGGTGTTGAAAAGAAAATAAAGGTAAATCGTTTGATTCATGCTGAAGGAGTGACCTTCAAAAACTGCACAGCTTGCCAGGGTACCGGACAGATGCGAAAAGTAGTGAATACGATGCTTGGACAAATGGTTTCTACTACAACTTGTTCAGTTTGTAACGGTGCCGGCCAGACAATTGATAAACGCCCTCCGGGTGTGGACAATTCCGGTCTGGTTTCAAAAGAAGATATGATTACTGTAAAGATTCCTGCGGGTGTAAGCGATGGAATGCAGTTATCAATGTCGGGTAAAGGAAATGAGGCTCCCGGTGGCGGCATGCCCGGTGACTTGATTATTCTAATAGAAGAAATAGAAGACAAAGAACTTAAACGTGATGGAAATAACCTGGTATATGATCTCCACATCAGTTTTATAGATGCCGCCATAGGCACTACAGCCGAAGTGCCTTCAATTGGTGGTAAAGTGCGGATTAAAATAGACCCGGGCACTCAAAGCGGAAAAATTTTAAGGCTGCGCGGTAAAGGATTGAAAGATATTAATGGCTATGGCTCTGGCGACCAACTTATTTACATTAGTGTTTGGACTCCCAAAAAGCTCACCAGCGAGGAAAAAGAGAAACTGGAAAGCTTAAGACATGCGCCTAACTTCCAGCCTCACCCCGACACTCATGAAAAAGGATTTTTTGAACGCATGAAGGAATATTTTGGATAATTAAGGTGTAAAAAATATAACCTTATTGGTTTTAACCCGTAATAGTCTCATTACGGGTTATTTTTTTAACAAATTGTTAAGCTTTTGTAGACCTAAAAAAACATTCTCTTAATAAACACGTAAGAAACATACATGTGGAGACCGATTATTTTAGCTTCTGTGGGATTTGTTCTGGCATTTGCGGTGAAGGGACAGGTGAAGAAGCAATTTTCTGTAGAAAACAAGCAGGAATGCAAGAAAGTGGCCCTGACCCTGAAGGCAAAAACAGGTAACTGCTTTGTCCGGCCAAGTCCGAGTCATAATCAGGATATTCTCAATATTTACAGCAACCAGAATTTAGAAGAGTACGACCACTCTTTTAGCAATGAGGTAATTGATAATACCTGTGCCATAAAACTTACATTGGAACCTGAAAAGATGAATGGTGTAAGTCATCGCATCTCCTACAAAGTATTTGGGGCAGATGAACGCGCCAGTGCTTCTGATAAATTCTGGAAAGTCTACCTGACAGAAAACACACCCTATACATTAGATCTTGACTATGGATTAGGAAATGCAAACATTGATTTATCGGGACTTTCCATTGAAAAATTAAAAATAAATACCGCCAGTGCAGATGTAAATATTGGATATAACAGCTTGGCGGAAAATAAAATAATGATGGATACCTTTTCAGTAAAGGTAGACATGGGCTCACTTAATGCGCGCCAACTTAACCTGGCAAAAACAAAAATATTAATTGCAGAAGTAGGCTTCGGAAATATGATGCTCGACTTTGGCAACAAGCCAAAAGTTGCTAATCATATTATCGGCAGCGTGGGTGCCGGTAATTTGATCATACAACTACCCGATGAAGATGTGCCAGTAATTGTAACTATTAACGATTCGTGGTTATGCAGTATTCAAATGGCACGCAGTCTTAAAAAAATTGGCCCTAATAAATATGCCAATGCGGCTTACTCACAAAGCAGCACAGATGCATTACGGTTCGACCTGGATGTCTCCATGGGGAAAATAGTATTCCGCGACAAAAACTGATTCCAACTTTATTACGTATCAGGTGTTATAATTGCAGGCTAAGCCTCAATTATTATCTTTACCATTCTTAACCCAAAACCGTAAGCTATTGTGGATGCATTAACCGTCAAAAACGTTTCCAAGCGCTATACAAATCATACCGCATTGGATTCAGTAAGTATTACTATTCCCGAACAATCTATTTATGGTTTACTGGGGCCAAATGGCGCAGGAAAAACCACCTTAATCCGAATCATCAATCAGATTATTAACAGCGATGGTGGTGAGATATCGATCTTCGGTGAACGGCTCAGTCCCAAACATGTTGAAATAATAGGTTACTTACCCGAAGAGCGTGGCCTGTATAAAAAAATGAAAATTGGCGACCAGCTGCTTTACCTTGCACAATTAAAAGGTCTGAGCAGAAGTGATGCCCATGCCCGCATCAAAACCTGGCTCGATAAATTTGAAATACGCGACTGGTGGAATAAAAAAGTAGAAGACCTATCAAAAGGAATGGCTCAAAAAGTACAGTTTATCAGCACGGTAATGCATGAGCCTAAACTGATTATTCTGGACGAACCATTTTCCGGTTTCGATCCTGTAAATGCACAATTAATAACCGAACAAATTTTAGGACTTAAAGAGAGAGGCAGTACGATCATCTTTTCTACACACCGGATGGAAACGGTTGAATCGCTGTGCGACCACATTGCGCTCATTAACAAATCAAAGAAAATTCTTGAGGGGCCAAAAAAACAAGTGAAGGCGCAGTATAAGACAAACACCTTTATTGTAGAGCATCGCGGAAATCATTTTACTTTACCGTTAGAAAAATATGAAATTGTAAAACAAGAGATTCTGGAAGATGATTTGTATAGCACTACATTAAAAGTGGCTGACAATATTAAAGGCAACCAGGTAATTCGTGAGATCATTGATTTAACCGAGGTGCACAGCTTTCAGGAAAAAATTCCAAGCATGGCCGATATTTTTATAAGCCTGGTAAAAGGTGAAGGTGATGAGGCCTTGCGCAAACATCTGCTCGAAGTATAAAATTTACACAAACGACATTTACGACTATGAATAAAATCTGGTTAATTATACAACGCGAATTTTTAAACCGCGTGATGAAGAAATCTTTTCTTATCACTACGATACTAGTGCCGCTAATCTTCCCGGCTATTATTGGCGGCCTCATTTATGTGGCTGTTAAAGAGGAAAAATCAGCCAAGCCAAATTTGGTGCAGGTATTAGATGAGAGTAAAAAAATAAACTTCGAAGACACTAAGACTTTCATTTTCCAACCTCTTAATACTTCTCTTGAAGAAGCCAAGAAAACATATAACCTCAGCAAAGATTTTGCGCTGCTCTATATCCCCGACTTCGACATCAACAAACCAGAAGGCATGGTGCTCTATACGAAAGAGAATCCAAGTATTGAAAAGGTGGGCGATTTGGAGTCATACATACAAAACAAGTTGCATGACTTGAAATTGAAGGAATATCAGATTGATGAAGCAACACTCAAAAGTTTAAGGCCGCGTGTGAGCTTAAAGCAGTTTAATATTTCTGATACTGGCGAGGAGAAGTCTAGCAACTCGGGTATACTTTACGGATTAGGATTTGGTCTGGGTATATTGATATACATGTTTGTATTGATTTATGGAATTCAGATAATGCAAGGCGTAATAGATGAAAAATCTTCGAAAGTAGTAGAGATAATTGTTTCCTCTGTGAAGCCATTTCAACTCATGCTTGGCAAAATTATCGGTATTGCTTCCGTAGGACTTCTTCAATTCACCATCTGGATAATTTTAATCACTGTATTGTCTTCCGGCACGCTTGCCTATTTCGGATTGAAAATGCCCCAGAAGCAAATGATGGAGCAGATGACTAAACAGATGGATAATAATCCGGAAGTGAAAGAGGCAATGAATCAGCAAAACAGCATGATCAACGAGGTGCTCGGTAACATCAGTGAAATTCCAATTGGTAAAATTGTGTTCGTGTTTATATTCTATTTTCTAGGAGGATATTTACTCTATGGAGCATTGTTTGCAGCGGTTGGTTCTGCAGTAGATTCACAACAAGAAGCCCAGCAATTTCAATTTCCGATTACATTACCTCTGTTGATTGGTTATATGGGATTATTCATGTTCATCCTTCGCGATCCGCACGGTCCGGTAAGCTTCTGGCTTTCGGTTATACCATTCACCTCTCCGGTGGCAATGGTCGGCCGCATTGCATTTGGGGTGCCTGACTGGCAATTGGCGGTTTCTATGATTTTACTGATAGGAGGTTTTTTATTAACCACCTGGATTGCCGGAAGAATTTATCGTGTGGGTATTTTAATGACAGGAACCAAAATAAATTATAAAGTGCTGGCGAAGTGGTTCATGACAAAGGTATAGTATAGATAATTTGATTTTCCTCATAAAACCGGATACACCTGCATCCGGTTTTTTTATTTAATTTCCAATCTGATATGGCCGCCAAAAGTAACATGCCTGCTTCAATGGAATTTTACCAGGATAACACCAGGCTGAAATGGATCATATTAATCGTATCTGTTATCATCAGTGCAGGCTCCATTTACTATACCGATATTTTGGTAGACCAGCTTAAAGCCAGGGAAAAGCAACAAGTAGAATTATTTGCAAAGGCATTAGAGTACATCAACACTTCGGAAGGAAATATTGTGTTTATCACCGATGAGATCATTTTTAAAAATAAATCCATCCCGGTTATCTGGATTACACAAGAAAACCAATATCAATATGCCAATGTTGATTTAGATGAAAAATGGTCAAAATCAAAAAAGGATGAGTTTTTGAAACATCAGGTAGAAGACATGAAAGAAGCTTATCCGCCAATTGAAATGACTTTCACGAATGAAAATGGTGTAAAAGAAAGCCTGGGTTACGTGTATTATAAAAACTCTAAACTGCTCACCCAACTCATTGTCTTTCCTTACATCCAGCTTTCCGTTCTGATTATCTTCGGATTTATCTCCTATCTGGCCTTTAACTATTCGCGCACTGCAGAGCAAAACCAGGTATGGGTTGGACTTGCAAAAGAAACTGCCCATCAGCTTGGAACACCGTTATCATCACTGATGGCCTGGGTAGAAGTTTTGCGGGAAGATACAGAACTCAATCAAAAAGGAATTGTAGACGAACTGGACAAAGACATTAGAAAGCTTACTATTGTCACCGAGCGATTTTCAAGTATTGGTTCAACCCCCGTATTGAAAGAAGAAAATATTTACCTGCTGGTGAAGAATGTGGTGGGCTATCTGCAACCACGCGTTTCATCTAAAGTCAACTTTGAGGTGAGCACCCTCTCTGAATCAATAAATGCCAAAGTACATGCACCTCTCTTTGAATGGGTAGTAGAAAACTTATGTAAAAACGCAGTAGATGCGATGGGCAATGCGGGCACCATCGCGATAAAAATAATGCGCGGAGGTAACAGGCGCGTACTTATCGATATTAGCGATACAGGTAAGGGCATTCCCAAAACGATTATACAAAACGTATTTAAACCTGGCTTCACCACTAAAAAGCGTGGATGGGGTTTGGGGTTAGCCCTGGCCAAGCGGATAATCGAAATGTATCACGAGGGTAAAATTTATGTGAAAGTCTCCGAGGAAAATGTGGGTACTACCTTCAGGATTGAACTCAAAAGCGCTTAAAAAAATCCTTCCTGGTAAAAGATACTTGCAACTTATTGTTTTTCAGGTTATTACAAAATTTTGCTTCTTTTATAATACCTTAATAAAACCTGAAAAGTGAGTTTGTATTAACCCTGCAATAAACTACTTTTGCGCACGGATTTTTACCCCCTGTTGAGTGGTAACCTAATCCCAACTTAAATTCACAAAAAAATTATAGATCGATGGCCAATTACGGTAAAATCACCCAGGTAATCGGTCCGGTAGTAGACGTAGCGTTTGACGAACCCGGTACCAAACTCCCTAATATTTTAGACTCACTTGAAGTAACCAAAGGCGATGGCACTCTCGTTGTGCTGGAATGCCAGCAGCATCTTGGCGAGGACCGCGTGCGCACTATTGCAATGGATGGAACTGAAGGGTTGGTAAGAGGCATGAAAGTGACTGACACTGGCTCTCCTATTCAAATGCCAATTGGAGATGACATTAAAGGTCGTTTGTTCAATGTGATCGGCCATGCTATTGACGGTATCAAACAACCTAAAGGCGACAAATCACTTCCAATTCATAGAAGTGCTCCAGCTTATGAAAATCTTTCTACTTCGCAGGAAGTTCTTTATACAGGTATCAAAGTAATTGACCTCATCGAGCCCTATTCAAAAGGTGGTAAGATTGGTTTGTTTGGTGGTGCTGGTGTAGGTAAGACGGTATTGATTCAGGAATTGATTAACAACATCGCGAAAGCATACTCTGGTCTGTCTGTATTTGCCGGTGTGGGTGAGCGTACCCGCGAAGGAAACGATTTGTTGCGTGAAATGATTGAAGCAGGTATTGTGGATTATGGTCCTGAGTTTATGAAATCACTCCACGCAGGTGGTTGGGACTTATCAAAAGTTGATCACGATAAATTAAAAGAGTCTAAAGCAACATTTGTGTTTGGCCAGATGAATGAACCTCCTGGTGCACGTGCACGCGTGGCGCTTTCAGGATTGACTGTTGCAGAATATTTCCGCGATGGTGATGGCACAGGAAAAGGTCGCGACATTCTGTTCTTCATTGATAATATTTTCCGTTTCACACAGGCAGGTTCTGAAGTATCAGCGTTGTTAGGT
>JALOMN010000025.1 GCA_025455445.1 Cyclobacteriaceae bacterium | reverse complement strand
TTACAACCGGTTCTGAAACCAGGGTCAAGTGCGAGTACATTTTTCTGTCCGAGCGGAGCGGTTAGCAAAAGTTCCTTCAGGTTAGAAGCGAATACTCTGATGGCTTCTTCATCTGCTTTCATTTTAGTTTCCATTCTTATCTCTGTTTCCAAAGAAGGACGCAGTAATCTTTTGTAGCAGTCCTTGATGGCTAACCTTATATGTTCAGTGGCCGCGTTTTCCTTGCTGATGAATTGACGCTCCATAGTATGCAAGGCCATTTCTTCTGGCGGATAAATATCCAGCGCAAGAATTCCTTCTTTTTCTCCTCTGCGCATTGCCAGCAATCGGTGCGAAGGAGTGTTTGAAATGGCTTCAGTCCACTCAAAATAATCTTTATACTTCTGTCCTTCCGATTCTTTGCTTTTGAATACCCTCGATTCAATTACGCCTTCAGTCCAGAATAACTCACGTACATGTTTTCTTGTTTCAGGATTTTCATTTATCCACTCCGCAATAATATCACGGGCACCTTCCAGTGCTTCATCAGTGGTAGTTACTCCCTTCTCAGCATCAATAAACGCATGGGCTGCCAGCTGAGGATCTTCATTTTCCTGATTGAATATTTTTTGTGCAAGAGGTTCTAAACCTTTTTCTTTTGCTACGCTGGCGCGTGTTTTCCGCTTCGGGCGGTAGGGCAAATAAATATCTTCTAGTTCGGCCAGTGTTTGTGCCAGCACAATGGCAGACATAAGTTCAGGAGTCAGTTTATTTTGTTTTTCGATCGAACTAATTACGGATTCTTTGCGCTTATCCAGTTCTTGCAATTGTTCTATGCGATCGCGTATGGTGCCGATCATCACTTCGTCCATACTGCCGGTCATTTCTTTACGATACCTTGATATAAAAGGTATTGTTGCACCATCTGCAAGTAATTGTGCAACAGCCTGCACGTTTTTAATTGGTTGTGAAATTTCTTTGGCGATAATATCAACCAGGCGAGATAGATTTTCTTGTACCATAATTTTATAAAGGCGGGCAAAAATAGGCGAAAGAGAATTACAGTGCTAAGAAAAACTATTTAGGAATAGTATAAAATAAAAAATGCTGCATCAGAAGATGCAGCATTTAGCTTACCTTATTTCAAATCGAATTAATATTCTTTATTGAAATCACCTCTGCGGAAACCGCCACCGCGGTTGCCACCACGACCACCACCGCTACCTTCTTCACGAGGGCGTGCTTCGTTTACTACAAGGTTTTTACCCAGGAAATCTGCTCCGTTTAGGTCGTTGATTGCCTGACGGCCAGATGCATCATCAGCCATCTCTATGAAACCAAAGCCACGGCTGCGCTGTGTTACTTTGTCCATGATGATTTTTGCTGAGCTTACTTCACCGAATTGGGCAAATAAGTCCTTCAATTGTTCCTCGGATGCCTTCCAGGGAATGTTTGCTACATAAATGTTCATTTTTGTTTGTGAAATTAAGTGATAAATGTTCTTGCTAACTTAATAAGGCCGGACTGGAAATAATGCACGATTGTGGAATACTCAAGGCAGGGATTATATCATTAACAAGCCAAAGGTAGTATTTTTTTTCAATTCTCCTCATTTCCTTTCAAAAAGCGTGTTTTTTGCAAAAAATGAAAAGTTATACAGATACTTTCTCAGAAAGCCTCAAAAAACATCATTTTATAAGCTAATTAAGATATTCCGGGTGTTTTTGCATGAATTTTATCAAGCTCCGATAGGCGGTTTCATACACCTCTTTTTGCAGAAATCGTGTCCATCCTAAAAGTAAACCCGAAATTCCAAGGGCCATTCGACTCCAACGCCAGAAATTGAATGTATCGTTATGCACACGGATAAGACCATCTTTAAACTTAAACTGTGCTGTAATTTTATTATGTACTTTTCTGCTCGTTCTCGAAAAAGTGTACCAGGCCTGCCATTGACAACTGCCTTTGGTTGAATCGGCTTGAACGTGTGAAAATTCTATTTTTAAATCTATTGCGTTTTCACAGAGCATATGCCACATGGCTTTTGTTTCAATGCATGACAATGTGCGGAATGCGGGATCAGAAAAAGTAGCATCAGGATGATAGCAGGATTGCATAGTTTTCCAATCACATTGCTGAAATGCTTTATAAAATTTGATGATTAATTCTTCGTTGGCATTCATGTTTTATCCGTTGATGGAACTTTTTTTCCTTCAGAAAGGGAATACATTACAGGCACAACTATTTTACGCTACATTAATGCCTTGAAGCTAAATTGTAATAATAATACGAGTATTGCTAAACGGTCTTTAAAAAATTAATTATTGAATATGAAAATTAAGCTATTGTTTTTTGGGGCAATTGTGGCAGGAGTAAGTTTTCTTGCCACTGCACAATCATTTAATAATCTGCCGGTCACCACACAAAAGCCTCCGTTACATGCCAAACATTGGATGGCCATTACAGGTAAACCTCTTGCTGCTACTGCGGGTGCGATGGTTTTTGCCAAAGGTGGCAATGCGGTGGATGCATCGTGTGCGATGCTGGCTGCTACCTGCACGATGTTCGATGTGCTAAGCTGGGGTGGTGAAACTCAAGCTTTGATATACAATCCAAAAACAAAAAAGGTTATAGCTATTAATGCATTGGGTGTAGCACCGACTGGTGCAACTGCTGATTTTTTCAAAGGCAAGGGCATGAACTATCCACCGCAATATGGACCGCTTGCAGCGGTAACACCCGGAACTCCGGGAGGGTTAATGGTGATGTTGGCAGAATATGGTACCCTAAGCCTGAAAGATGTGCTGGCACCGGCTATTCAACTTGCCGAGGGATACCCCATTGAAGCACAAACCGCCAATAGTTTCGAGCGTGAAAAAGAACGTTTAAAAGAATGGCCATATTCAAAAGCATTATTTCTTCCACACTTGGGTGAAAAACGTGAAGCACCTGTAGCGGGTGAAATTTTTAAGCAACCTGATTTAATGCTAACACTTCAAAAATTAGTAGAAACGGAACAGCAGGCACTGAAGAAAGGTAAGAACCGCAAGGAAGCAATTTATGCGGCATACGATCGCTTTTATAAAGGTGATATCGCTAAAGAATTTGCACGAAGCAGCCAGGAGCAAGGCGGTTTAATCACAGAACAGGATCTTGCCAAATGGAAGGTAATTACTGAAGAACCGTTAATGGTAAATTATAAAGGTATTGAGGTTTATAAAATGCAACAGTGGACACAAGGTCCGGTGATGTTGCAAGCATTGAATATGCTGGAAAATTTTGATCTGAAAGCAATGGGGTTTAATTCGGCAAGATACATTCATACATTATACCAGGTAATGAACCTAACGTTTGCAGATCGTGATTTTTATTATGGCGATCCATACTTTGCTCCTGAAGAACCAATCAAAGGGTTACTATCAAAAGAATATGCCAAAGAGCGAATCAAATCAATAAACTGGGAGCGCAACGATGTGAAAGCTGCACCCGGTGATCCTTATCCATTTGAAGGAAAATCGAATCCATATAAAGATTACCTGAAAGAATGGACACAAGCCTCGAATGAAGCTTATCTGTCGCCACTCTCGGAAGAGTATTTGAACCAGGTATTTTTAGGCACTACTTCCGTAGAAGCAGCTGATAAAGATGGATGGGTTGTTTCAATCACACCCAGTGGTGGCTGGAATCCTGCTTGCATTGCTGGTAAAACAGGCATCGGCATGAGCCAGCGTATGCAAAGTTTTGTTACTAACCCTAAAGAAAATCCTTACAACGTAGTGGAGCCCGGTAAAAGGCCTCGTGTTACATTAACGCCTACCATGGCGTTGAAAGACGGTAAACCGTTTTTGTCGTTTGCTGTGCAGGGTGGTGACACGCAAGATCAAAACTTGTTACAGTTTTTTCTGGATGTAGTAGAATTTGGAATGACTGTACAAGAGGCATCTGAAGCTCCGAATATAAATACAGATCAACTCCGGCTTTCTTTGGGTGGGGAAGATCGCAATCCCAAAGCAGGAAATATTTTATTGCACGACAGCACACCACCTTATGTTCGTAAAGAATTGCAACGTATGGGTTATCGCATGCGATTTGATGATCGCACCAGTGGCCCTATTAACGCGATTTATTTTGATTGGGAACATGGCAGCTTCTGGGGCGGCTCCAGCAACCATGGTGAAGATTATGGAATAGGCTGGTAATGTGTAATTAAGTTGTTAGATGTTCATGAAGTGATTTTCATGAACATCTAACAACTTGTTTTAATTAATATGCTCTGTCGATAGTGCCAGAGCCATAGATTTTTCTGGATACATTTTTCGTATTGCCTTTGTGCTTAAGCGATCCGCTTCCCTGAACAATGGCATCAAGATTTGCAGAGGCAGTAAGTTCGCATAGTCCGGATCCGCTCATTTTTACTTTTGCACTCTCAAGCTCGCACGCAAAGGCATTCAGGTTACCGCTTCCGCTCATCGTGATATCGTTTGAAGTTGCATATCCTTTTAAAGTAATATTTCCTGAGCCGCTGATTTCAGTTTTTAAATTATTTCCTTTTAAGTCCAGCTCCATTCCTCCACTGCCCGCTACGGAAAGGTTCAGGTAATCAGATGCTAATGAGTTTTCAGTAATTATTTTTCCTCCGCCATTCACCTGAAGTTCATTGATGTTTTTCACACTCACAGTTATTTTCATCACAGGTTTGAGTTTTATATCATCGATTTTAGCCCACACGCTTTTATTCGGATTGTCTGGTTTACGATCAATATTCACCATCAAAATTCCATTTTCAACTTTTATGTTAGTCAGTTCCAGTATCTCCGGAGTTGTTTCTACGATCACTTCTTGTTTATTGGTTTGTTTGAGATAAACCGTGTAGTTGGAATTTACATAGATACCTTTAAATTCAGCCAGTTCAAGCGTTTTTTTAGTGGTTTGCGCTAACGCGAATTCGCTAAAAAGTAATAGAATCGAGAGTACTGTAATGCTTACTTTTTTCATGTTGGTATTGGTTTTTGCAATACGAATCTGCAAAAGCAGCGAGCAGCGAGATATCGTAAATCGTTGGATTACCCGAATTGACGATGGAGAGTTAAAATGTAAGGTGAGTACACTTATCGTTTCTTGTTGTGAAAGATAGCCCGGTATACGAACACAAAAATTACAAGACCTACGCAGATAAAGAAAAATACAGCTGGGGTAATTAATTTTGTGGCATGCATGGTTAAAATCTTATTCGTGTCTGAAATTTAATATCATTTTTGGTGTTTCCATAAATTGTTTCACTGCCAGAGCCGATTGTTTCGCGATCAGTATATCGAACATGTGCCCAACGAAGCCAGATATCAATCTTTTTTGTAATTGAATACTGCATTAAAATATAATTTCTAATACCTACTCCGTAATAAGCCGGGAATGAAAATGCCAGCCATACATCTTTTTCATAAATATAAAGTCGGTTGTCATAGTCATCGGTATCAAAGAGTGCGTAACGTCCGCTAACTGAAAATTTACCGTGATTCCATGTTATATCCTGAAGCAACACCATGCCTCTGGTAGTTTTATCAGATAGTTGGAAGTTGCTGAATTGAGCTCTGGTTTTAAACGTAAGGCCAGGTGTGATTTTATAATCTGCGTTTAACCAATAGTTGCGTTTTATTCCCGGTGAAGTCACGTATAAGTTATTTTCTGTTGTTGCATTTCTTACTTTCGATTCTTCCCTTGCCTGTAAGAAAATGAAAATATTTTTGGTTGGTTTATAATTAAAGCGCATCAGCCATTCGCTTCCATCCGAAGGTGCATACACTCTGTATTTCAACCATGGAAATCGAAACAAATCAACATAGCCCGAAAATGAATATTTCTTGTTGAAAAGATACTTCCACCCCCAGTAAAAACCTCTTTCATTTTGTGTAGTTGAGTTTTCAGCGAGGGCATTGCTATAGAAAGTAGTATAATCACGGTCGAATTTTCGGTATAACAATGAGACATCCAAAGACGGAGTAATACTACCTAACATTCCGGCAATGATGGCTGTGCCCCGGGTATAGGTATGCGCAAGTTCACTGAAGAAAGATACATTTCGCCAATTATAATTCAGATAGGCACCCACATTGGTATTATCTGTTCCATTAAAGTAGAATTGATTATACACATTTGGATTGCGTTGTATGGGAATATTGAACTGCGTGTAATGTAGCATCGCACCGGTATTCAGATTTTTATATTTATAGTTAAGAATACCAGCTGCGTTTTTCTCTAGCACACTGCTTCTATTCGCAATCTCAGCGGGTGTTCTGTGTAAACCTGTTTGTTGAAATGATGAGATAAAATCAATAGCCTCTTCGGTGGTATCTTGTTGGATTGCACCGTCTCGCCATCGTGAAGAATACATGCTGTGCAAGGTGAGTTGTTTTGAGATTTCATACGTCATGGCTACACCTCTGAAGAAAGAGGCTTCATATACGGATGTATAAGGCAGAAAGCCTACATTACCTTTTCTAACCGTATTCACTGCTTCTGAATTTTTGCCGATTCCAAAAGCTGATCCTAACAGAAGACCTTGCCCGAATTGCGCCTGAAAATCGCCTAACACAAGATTTTTTATTTTTCCTTTATTCATCACCTGAGCATGAAATGAGAGAAAGTCAGGGCCATATTGTTTCTGTGCAGGCGCCCAGGTGGATTTTTCACCTGCATCTTTTTCAGTAGTAAAGCCAATGCTGAAGTCACCTGTTCTGCGCGTGAGAAATCGTGTGTAAAATCGATCCGGAGAACCTGCATAGCTGCTTGCTGGAGAAGCAGACTCCTGATAACCTTTCTTTTCTTCCAATGTTCGGTCATATCTCATCACGAGATAATTATTTTTCTCTTCCAGAATTCGTTTCCATAGGTGTTTATTGAAGCTGATGGTTGGATCATAGACTGTTACAAAAGGGATAAGTTTTTCTATGACAGTATTTGTAAATCCTTCAATGTTTTGTAATTCATAAATTGATAAAAATGGGCCGGCTTCATCACGGTAATTTAAAAATGATTGTATCTGCGATTCATTCAATACGAAGATGGAGCGCAGCTGCTCTCCGTTAATCAAGTTTAAGTCGGCAGGATTTGCATATAACTGTGCCAGGTTCTCATATAGATCTTCATAGTTGATATCCTCATCCTGAATGGCAAAAATCTCATCTACTAATCGTTCAAAATCAATTTCTTTTCCTGACAAGCGTTGCGAATGCGAGTTGATGTGCAGTAACAGTAGTATTGATATGAGAAATGTCCTTTTCACTTTTTCTCTCTGTTACCAAACCAATATCCGGCAGATGCCTGATGTGATGCGCCAGTCAGTTGATTAAATTGAATGGCGTAATCTATACGGACTCTTTTTTTGTGAGCGCCTACTCCAAAAAATGCTGCGTTGGGGTTTAGATTAAATCCTGTACGAAAAAATATTTTTTGATAGACCGCATACTCCAGTCCTGTGCGCCAGGTGGCATTATACTCGAGGTCTTTGGATAATTCTGAAGTAATAAAAATATGTTCATCTGGTTTGAAAGATAAGCCGGCCGTTAAACGAGTGGGTATGCGTTCATTTGATTCCGGGTTGATTTTTGCCTGGTTCAAATTAGTGATATAGGCACTAATCATGAGCTTATCAGTAAGCTGTGTGATGCCACCGAAATCAACGCTGAACGCATGATATATTCCAAAGCCTTCGCTTCTGTATTGAATTACATTAAACTTGATTCCGAGAGATGCAATGCCAAATTGATTTCCGATTCCGCCTGATATCATTTGCTCGCTGTAGAGATCATCGCCAAAGCGAAACATGCCAGCTGAAATAGCGGCCCATTTTAAGGGAACATTTACTGCTGCTGCCATTCGATTGGCACCTTCAAATTGCGGGCGTACTTCATAAGCAAATGCAGAATTTACTTGTTCTGATTTACCAATACCACCGGGGTTATTAAAGAGCGACCATTCATCAGCATAACCGGATGAAGCATAGCCTGTTCCTGCTGCACGCGCACCCATTAATGTGTTTACGCTTTGAGCAAATAGAAGGGATGAGGTTATTAGGAATAAAATTGTAGTGAGAACTTTCTGCAATTTTCCGGGGTTATTAATCCTAATTTATAAAAAATCACTTAAAGAATATATCTGTTAGGATTTCTTTAAAATCAGAACACCACCAGACTGTAATTATTCTTTATTAGATAAATCAGAATTCTTTTTTGATGTGGAAGAAAAAGCCATTAGTTTTTTCGCGTGTGAATGTATATTCCAGTCGAAAGACGGCATCATAGGCAGTTACAATATCAAGCCCTGCGCCTGTGCCTGCCAATAATCGATTTGAAAGCCGGGTATTGATTTGTTGTTGTTCGTAGTAGGGATAATTCTCAACATATCCCCAGTCAAAATATCCTTTCAGGTAGATTGCTAAAGGTAAATATTGAAACTGTTCAAAAGGCATATTTTCTAATTGCCATGTGCGTGAAAATATTTTCTTACGCAGCGTAGTTTTATTAAGGAAAAATTTGGGTCCTTCAACCACATAGATTTCGTAACCTTTCACCCATTGTCTGCGATATCCTAATGCGCTATAAAGTGAATAAGGTTGTTCGTTTGGTGTGCTTAAGTATAACGCAGTAAAATTTGAGAAAAAGTAATTATTCCCAAGGTCAATATATTTTGAATAGGTAAGATTAAACTCCCACAGGTTTACATTGGAGTCGGGAATTATTCCTATTCGATTGATAAATGCAGTAAACCGATATCCTTTAAGTGGATAAGCAATTACATCTCTATGCTCGGAATTAAACGAGTATGTAATGTTCGCATATTGCTGGTTAGTGGATCCATCAATGAAATAATTTGGGTTCAGATATCCAATGGTATCAATGATGTTGTTCTTTTGTAAGCCGATACTCAGAGAATGGGTTTCATAAAAATTTCTTCTGAATGTATAACTTACTCTTGCTCCGTGCATGTATTCAAGAGTTTTCTCTTCTTCAAGAAATGTTAGTTTATGATCCTGGGTGAAGTAAGCGATATTTTTAGGTTCTCCATAATTAAAATCAAAGATAAGACCATGGCGCTGTCTCTTGTCGATGTATGGGATGCGATAACTTAATTCAAACCGCCTGGTAAAACCAAATTGCGCTGTAAAGCGAAGTGTTTCATTACGTCCTCTGAAATTATATTGATAGAGCCGTATACCATAATTTACGCGTGACAGATCATGATTGTAATTTTGCCACCACTCATTGAAATTTCGGTCGGATAATTCAAATATCGGAACAGGAAAAGTGTACCAACGCTCCGTAACCTCAACTAATAAGTCTGCTGTATTGGGTGTGATTTCCAACCAGCTTATCTCAACAGTGTTGAAAAGGCGCAGATTGTAAATTTTCTGTTTATCTAATTCCAATAACGTATTCAGACGTCTGGTGCTAACGGTGTCACCAGTTTTTAAACTCAGCTCTCTGCTGATGATTTGTTCGCGGGTAATTTTATTGCCAATGATTAAGATTCGATTTACCGTTACGATTCGGTTTTGGGTAGTATCACTTTCTGTTTTGGTTCTACTTCCATTCAATGCCTTTTGAGCCATTGCCGCGTTGGCCAGGCTTAATATTAAAATTATACACCAAACATACCGACTCCACACTGATAGCACGATCTCAATTTCTTATCTATAACTTTTTTGCAGGTGTATTTTTATACGACCAGATTAATATGATCACCCCGGCAATGAATAATGGTATACTTAAAATTTGACCCATGTTAAGGGGTAACTTGTCTTCAAAGTCAACTTGATTTTCTTTCAGGTATTCATAGACAAATCTCAAACTCCATAATACAATCATGAATATTCCGAATATTCTACCGGGAGGCAGGTTCGCTTTATCTTTATTCCATATCAGGAAAAGAGCGATGAATAATATTACGCAGGAGATAGATTCATATAATTGTGCCGGATGCCTCGCGATTCCAAAGGTATCTACCCTGGCGGCAAGGGTGCCAGATGTTTCTGTTGTGAGTTGAAACTTTAATGGCTCCATACCGGGTTCATCAATAAATTCAGTGTAGTAGCTTAAAAAATATTTGACATCAGAATTTAAGAATGTGGTTGCCTGATCTTGTGTGGTGCCTGGTTTGAAGAAAATATACAGGTTTATCGGTACGCGTCCATGAGCACCTTCGGGTAGCGTGGTATTTTTTTCTACGGTAATCGATTCTGCCGGATTAGAGGCAACACGATAATCCATTAATCCTTCAGTAATACGATTAACAAACACCACACTTAATGGATTATTGGAAGGCTTTCCTATTATTTCTGAATTAAAATAATTTCCTAAACGGATAAATGCTCCGGTTAAGGCAACCACAATCACGATTCTGTCTAATACCTGGATATATGATTGGCCAGGTTTATTCTTGCGACTATATAACCAAAGTGCAAATAAGATTCCGAATGCACCACCATGACTAGCCAGGCCTTGCAACCCGGTGAATTTGAATGGAGAAAATTCAAAAGGTAGAATAATACTTAGCGGGTCGTTTAGAAATAATTCTGGTTGATAAAATATTACATGGCCGAGTCGAGCACCCAAAATTGTTGCTACTACCATGTAGATGGTAAGGGTATCAACATCTTTCTGCGGTTTACCTTCTTGCTTATAGATATAATATAAAATCTGCTGGCTTACTAAAAAACCAAGCGCAAACAACAATCCATACCAACGCAATGAAAAAGTACCCATTGAGAAAATTTCAGGGCTTCCGTTCCAAATAATGTAGCTAATCATAAGTCAATAAAAGTTCAAAACGTATAAATATACAAGGCACAATGGACAAATATAAGCACTAATGGTTTATGCCCAACAGCCCTGATTCAGGCCTGATCCAACTGTTGAAGTTCTTCCGCAAAATTGCCAGAAAGTATCGGAAAACGGCACCAGCTTCGTGGGTCTACATTCAGATCATCCAGATGAAAAGAAGGGGCGAGGCGCTCGCGTTTCCATTGATTATATGACCAAAGTCTGAAGAATTTCTTAATGTATTCCTTCAATTGCTGCGAAGTATATGTTGAAGACAACGTTTTTTGCAATTCTGTATACACTT
>JALOMN010000293.1 GCA_025455445.1 Cyclobacteriaceae bacterium | reverse complement strand
AATTCTGAAAATGAAGTTGTTGTGAAAGGGGCTTATGCCATCCTTTCAAAAATGAAAAATAGTGAGGAAGAAGGACACGCACATTAATATGAATATCAGATTACAATATTGTTTAGATATGCCTCTGGATGAAGTCTGGAGCCGTGTAATGAAGTTGTCCACGCTCCATTATGTTGCCAACCCAATTTTAAAATTTGAAGCAGTAAATCCCAAGATTCTACCTGAGGAATGGAGCGATGGAGATTACGAGACATCGTTGTTTCTATTCGGGCACATTCCCTTCGGACGTCAACACATTGTAATTGAAATTCCAAGCACAACATCGAATAATACAAAAGTATTGATTGATCATGGATATGGTTCGATGGTTCGAATCTGGAAGCACACTATTACCCTTACTAAAAAAACAGATTTACAAACGAACTACCAAGATGAAGTAATTATTCAAGCTGGAGTGCTCACACCATTCGTATGGGCGTTTGCCTGGATTTTCTATCGTTGGAGAAGACGTAACTGGTTTAGATTAATAAAATCAAAGCAATGAAACTGTATTGGAAAATGCCTGATGGTTTGAAGGTTCATTATCATCAGGAGCTTAACGACTACAAGAAGGAATTGGCTAAGGGGAATTTGCAAGTAGCCTGGCGGCACCTGGAACGTGCACATATTCTTGGACAACCCTGGCCGATAGAGCATTCCGAAGTACATTGGGTCATGCTCAAATTCGGCATACGGATCAAAGATACAAGAGAGATTATTGGTCAAATACCCAGGCTTCTGGTTGGTGGGGTTAAATCATTTGTAGGTACTATTCCCGTGGGTAACACAGGTGGTGCCGATGTACCACCCTTGCGGCCTATGGAAATACCGGAAGACTTGCAGGCTATTTTGAAACCCTATCGCACTGATAAATGATAACACTCATTGCAGGAAGTTTAACACTGAGTGTGCTCCATGCACTTATACCTAACCATTGGTTACCAGTACTCGCCATTGCCAGAAAGGAAAACTGGTCGGTAAATAAGGCAACGAAGGTTACACTCATTGCTGGACTGGCACATGCGTTAAGTACTGTACTTATCGGGTTTATTATTGGTGTTGCGGGTATTCAGTTAGCAGCCAATCTGAATTACTTCACTGCATACATTGCACCTTCTGTATTAATCGCATTAGGAGTCTTTTTTATTTATCAGCATCATACTCATAAACACTTTCACCTGCACCGTCATAAAGAGATTGTTTCAGACAAAAAAGTAATAGTCAGTTTAGTCGTAGCCATGTTCTTTTCACCCTGCTTTGAAATTGAAGCATATTTTCTAATGGCTGGTGCTCGTGGATTGTGGCTGGTGTCATTGATTGCTTTACTGTACACCGTTGTAACTGTTGGTGGTATGGTTATTTGGGTGAGTATAACCTATAGAGGATTGCTGAAACTTAACTGGCATACCCTTGAACACAATGCAGGAATTATAACAGGTATCACATTGGTGTTAACGGGTATCCTTTCATTCTTCATTCATTAAAATTTTATTTATGGCTGAACATCAACACACAAATATTCAATCGGATGATGGTTGCTGCACCCCCGAACAAAAAACTGTGCTGCAAAACAAACAATCCAACCAAACAGAAAATGAGAAGGGCATCAATAAAGAATGGCTGTCGGCCATCGCCAGTTTTATTCTACTAGCCACAGGTCTGCTACTGGACAATTGGATACAACCCTCATGGTTCGAAAATATGTTTCGGTTTATATGGTATGCCCTTGCTTATCTTCCTGTAGGGCTTCCGGTCTTAATAAAAGGAATCAAATATGCATTTCGGGGCGAAGTATTCACGGAGTTTATTCTGATGAGTATTGCGACTATTGGAGCTTTCTATATTGGTGAGTATCCGGAAGGTGTTGCAGTCATGGTTTTCTATGCTATAGGAGAACTATTTCAAAGTGCGGCAGTAAACCGAGCCAAGCGCAGTATCAAAGCGCTCATGGATGTGAGACCGGACATAGCTTCTGTCTATCGAAATGGTAATGTTGTGAATGTCGACCCAACTGAAGTGAAGGTTGGTGAAACTATTTTCATAAAGGTTGGCGAACGTGTACCGCTCGATGGAGAAATGTTGAGTGAGGGAAGTTCATTTAACACTGCTGCGCTCACGGGCGAAAGCAAACCTACTACGTTAGAAAAAGGTGAAACGGTGCTGGCAGGAATGATCAACGAATCAAAAGTAGTTGATTTAAAAGTCACAAAACTCTTCAACGAAAGTTCCCTTGCCCGAATCCTTGAGTTGGTGCAGAATGCAACAGGCCGGAAAGCAAAAACGGAATTGTTTATTCGAAGATTTGCCAATGTCTATACACCCATTGTTGTATTCCTTGCGGTAGCACTAACACTTTTACCTTTCTTCTTCGTGCAGGAATATGTGTTTGATCAATGGCTCTATCGCGCATTAATTTTTCTGGTCATATCTTGTCCGTGTGCGTTGGTTGTTGCCATCCCTCTTGGATACTTCGGAGGTATTGGCGCAGGTTCTCGGAATGGAATATTGTTTAAGGGTTCCAATTATCTTGACTTGATGACACGTGTAGATACGGTTGTCATGGACAAAACCGGAACACTTACCAAAGGTGTTTTCAAAGTGCAGCAAGTTGTGAACAAGGGCATGAGTGAAAAAGAATGGATTCCGCTCGTGGCAGCATTGGAATCCAACTCAAATCATCCGGTTGCAAAAGCAGTTGTCGAGTATGCGAATGGGAAATTCGATAAGGTCGGTGTTGATAGCCTTGAAGAAATAAAAGGGCATGGTCTGAAAGGAAATGTACAGGGTAAGGAGGTTCTTGCTGGTAACGTTAGGCTCTTGTCTAAGTTTGGTGTTCAAGTAGATCAAGACACTATTGCTGTAACAGATACAATTGTTGCAGTGGCGGTAGACAAATCGTTTGCCGGATATTTAACAATCGCTGATGAAGTAAAGGAAGATAGCCCAGGTGCAATTAAGCTTATGCAATCTTTGGGAATTAAAACCATTATGCTTAGTGGCGACAAACAAGCAGTAGCTGATAAGGTGGCCAAATCATTAGGCATAGACCAAGCCTATGGCGATCTCCTTCCCGAACATAAGGTTGAAAAAGTCGAAGCAATAAAGAAAGATAAGAAAGAAGCTGTGGCATTTGTTGGCGATGGGATTAACGATGCTCCTGTCCTTGCTTTAAGCGATGTGGGCATAGCAATGGGTGGCCTGGGTAGTGATGCAGCCATTGAAACCGCTGATATTGTTATACAAACCGATCAACCTTCGAAGATTGTAACCGCTATTAAAATCGGAAAAGCAACTAATAAAATCGTTTGGCAAAACATCGCCTTAGCTTTTGGAGTAAAGGTAATTGTAATGGTACTGGGCGCAGGAGGATTGGCCTCCATGTGGGAGGCAGTGTTTGCTGATGTGGGTGTAGCATTGCTGGCAATATTGAATGCCGTAAGGATTCAAAGAATGAAATTTCACTAAACACTTAATTCGAATCAACGAAATTTAACTTACTCCAACTTTTTTTGAAAAGTTTTAACTCAATCTCAACTCTATTTTAACCCGCAGTTAGCTGCAATGAAATCTTGAAATCGTAAATAATCATTCACAATGTTTCACAATCCTTTAAAAACTTTAAGGGTGATTATGGTCGTTGTCGATATTGCTCCCAAAAC
>JALOMN010000292.1 GCA_025455445.1 Cyclobacteriaceae bacterium | reverse complement strand
TGCGATTGATAAATTATCGGATCTTAAAGCAGATTTAATCATTGAGGCGATTATTGAAAAACTGGAAGTGAAACAATCTTTGTTTTCAGAACTTGAGCTACATAATGAAAGGCAAACAATTCTGGCTACCAATACATCTTCATTATCAGTAAATGATATAGCCGATGCATTAACCGACAAATCGCGATTTGCGGGCTTGCACTTTTTTAATCCTGCACATGTAATGAAGTTGGTGGAGGTAATATCCGGAGATCACACCCATCCTGATTGTGTAAAAAAGCTCATAACCTTCGTGACTTCGCTGAATAAAGTTGCAGTAGTGGCGAAAGATTCTCCAGGTTTTATCGTTAATAGGGTGGCTCGTCCATATTACTCTGAATCGCTCAAACTATTGGAAGATAAGTCCGCAGATGAAGTTAGTATAGATAAATTGCTGCGGGCTTCGGGTTTTAAGATGGGGCCCTTTGAGTTAATGGATTTAATTGGAATTGATGTAAACTATGCGGTCACCACTTCGGTATTTGAGGGGTTAGGAAGACCTTCTAAGTTTACGCCAAGCGAGATACAAAGAAGAAAAATTGAAGAGGGTAATCTAGGACGAAAGACGGGTAAAGGATTTTATGACTATTCTAAAAAGTAAATACTGGCTACTTGTTGTAACGCTGATAGCGTGCGAACCAAATCTATCGGATGATCCGGTTCCTTATATTGCTTTTAATGACATAGTAATAAATCTTAACCTGCCCGAATTTATTGCTTTGCGCTCAGATGGTGGACATAAAGAAATTAATGGTGGTGTACGTGGAATTATTATCTATCGGATTAATTCAAACACTTATAAAGCCTATGAACGCAACTGCACATTTCAACCAAATAGCGCCTGTGCTACTGTAAATGTGCATACATCCAATTTATTTATGACTGATCCGTGTTGCGGATCTAATTTCACATTTGAAGACGGCAATCCATCCGGTGGGCCTGCATGGCGACCTTTAGTAAATTATCGCACGCAAGTTTCCGGAACAGATCTAATTATTACCAGTATCATTAATTAGAATTTTCTTTTCTAAGGATACTGTTTTTCTTGCTATAGATAAAGTAGATAACCAGACCGATTACCATCCAAATCATTGCGGAGATGAGTGTTTCTTCACCCAATGAAAAGATCATTGCAGAGCATATAACAATACCTAAGATAGGCACCAGGGGAACAAGTGGTGTTTTAAAAGGTCTTACTGCCTCTGGGTTTTTCACACGCATAAGCCAGATGCCAGCACATACCAGCACAAACGCAAACAAAGTTCCGAAGCTTGTAAGATCACCCGCCACACTACCCGGAACAAGTCCCGCAAAAGCGCCTACGAAAATTAATAACAGCCAGTTTGCCTTAAACGGTGTGCGGAATTTAGGATGCAGCTCTGAAAATACTTTTGGCACCAATCCATCTTTTGACATGGAATAAAATACTCTCGATTGCCCCATAAGCATCACAAGAATCACTGATGAAAATCCCGCAAGGATAGCTACTGTGATTAATGTCGCCAACCAACCATATCCCTGCATATAGGTTTGTATTGCAAAAGCTACCGAGGCTTCTTTGCCGGCTGTTTTGAAATCCTGCCAGTTAGCTACTCCGGTTAATACATAAGAGAAAAGAACATATAGGACTGTGCAAATCACCAATGAACCTAGAATTCCAATTGGCATATCGCGTTTTGGATTCTTTGCTTCTTGGGCTGCAGTAGAAACAGCATCAAATCCGATAAAGGCGAAGAATACGATGCCTGCCCCGCCAAGTACACCACCCCAACCGTGTGTATTCCAGCTTTCATGTCCTTCCATGGTTTCTGGAATCAGAAAAGGTGTATAGTTAGCCTCATTAATAAAACCCCAGCCAATTACGATGAACACCAATACAATGGCCACTTTTACAAATACAATTACTGCATTTAAGTTGGCTGATTCTTTGGTGCCTTTTATCAAAATCAATGTTAAAATTGTAAGGATAAATAATGCGGGAAGATTGATGATTCCTGTTACACCATCCAGCGAGGTTTCGAATGGTGAATGACACCATTCGTAAGGAATAGCCCCTCCCAGCAAATTATTTAAATATTCACTCCAGGCTATTGAAACCGTTGCGGAAGCAAGTGCATATTCCAGCACCAGTGCCCAACCAATAATCCACGCCATAAATTCACCCATAGTAACATAGGCATAAGCATACGCGCTGCCTGCAATAGGAATCATGGAGGCAAACTCTGCATAACATAAACCTGCAAAAGCACAACCAATGGCAGCAATCACAAAGGAAATGACCACTGCCGGGCCAGCCGCTTCACCTGCAGCTGCTGCAGTGCGCACAAATAGGCCTGCGCCAATAATGGCACCGATACCAAGTGCAATTAAATTACCCGCACCCAATGTGCGTTTCAATCCTTTGTCAGAATCTCCTGCCTGGGTCATTAATTGTTCCAGTGGTTTTTTGATAAATAAGCTCATGCGATAGGTTTAGAAAAAGGGTTTATGAAAGCCTAAAAGTAAAAAGAATAATGAATTAGCAAAGAGCGCGGAGTAACCGCTCAGATAAATTTTGGGTTGGTAGTTATGCTAAACTCAATTTGGAAGTGCAAATTTTACCCGCACCAGCACTTCGCTTTCAACGGGCACATCATTTTCAGTAGTGGGCTTCCACTTAGGGCCTTCTTTTACCAGTCGAATCACTTCTTCATCACATCCATAACCAAGACCTTTGATAATATTGAATTCATCCACGCCACCATCTGTTCTTACGGTAAACTGCACCGTTACCCGGCCCTTCACTTTGTTCTCAAGTGCCTGAGCTGGATATATCAAACTATTTTGAAGGTATTTATCATATGCTTTGCGACCTCCCACCGGCTCGGCCAATTTAATAACAGGATCAATTGCATCACCGGGTTGTGCGCTGTATCCGGTTACAACCACTTCACTTAATTGAGCAATATCAGATTTTAACGAAATGTTCACTTCATCCTGATCGTTAGCATTTACTTCTGCGGATTGAAAACCAACAAATGAAAATAAAAGTACGGGGTCTTTAACAGTGGTAGTCAGAGTATATTCACCATTCATATTGGTTACTGTTCCCTGGGTGGTTCCTTTTACCAACACATTGGTTCCGGGCAGCGGTTTGCCATCCTCCGCATAGACTACTTTGCCGCGAATTACTTTTCCGGAAATGTCCGTAGATGGCTTGATAGCATAAGCCCTGCCTGCCGATTCCTTTTTAGTTGATAGATCATGTGAAATGCGAGCTTCTTCTTGTGCGAGCGCCACACTTTTCTCTTTTTCAAAGGTGGCCGCTACCTGTTTATCTATGATTTGATCAGATACTTCAATCTCGCTTTCAGATTTTTCGTCCTCTTGTTTTTGAATAGGCGCGGTAGCCAAAGTGCTGGTTTCATCAGCAGTATTCTTTGATGATGATTTAGGTGACTGATTGATTTCCTCAGACATTTCTGGTTTTATTGCTGGTTCGGTCGGAACGGTCTCAATATTGTTTTTTGAAGTTTTCTCTTCACTTGGGGGTTCAGTTGATTGAAGTGATATAATTTCCCTACCGGGTTCAACAGAATCAAAAATTGAGTTAAAAGAAATATAAATAACAGTAAGAAGCGCAACCGAAGCGGCTATGCGCAATGGCCAGAACCACTCGC
>JALOMN010000291.1 GCA_025455445.1 Cyclobacteriaceae bacterium | reverse complement strand
CCTGTAAAGCAAAACGACTTTATTGATTTTAATCGTGACAGATTGTTAGTTGATTCATACGCTAATCGAGGTACCGCCATCGCACAAGCGGATGTAAATGGCGATGGATATAAAGATCTATTCATTGGAGGGTCTGCAGGTATTGCAGGAGAGATATGGATCTACAATCCCCAAACAAAAAAATATTTAAAGTCTGAGAGTACTCAGAAGGTATTTGAAGCAGATGCATCATCAGAAGATTCTGATGCGGTATTCTTTGACTACAATGAGGATGGGTTGATGGATCTTTTTGTGGCCAGCGGAAGTAATATATTTTCAGTTGGGTCCTATCAGTTAACCAATCGCTTATATCTCAACCAGGGTAATGGCAACTTTTTAAAATCTGATAATTTTGTAATGGGAGGCACAGAGAATCTGCCGACCTATTTTGTTAAGACATTGGATTTTAACAAAGATGGAAAAACAGATTTATTACTGGGCCATTCATTTATTCCTTTTCGCTTTGGTCAGTCGGGCAGTATGGAATTATTGATGAGGGTAGAAGAAGGTTTTGTGAATGCAACAAAACAATTTGCACAAGGTTTTGAAGCAGCAGGTATGGTTACAGATGCCGCAATAATTGATTACGACAATGACGGTGATGAAGATATCATTGCCACTGGATATTGGATGGGTTTTGGTTTATATGAAAATAGAAATGGCTCCTACTTAAAAGCTACACCACTGCCAGGCACAGAGAAGCTTTCAGGATTATATAATGCAATTGAGGTTGCCGATGTTAACCAGGATTCATTCATGGACCTTGTGGTGGGAAATGAAGGCTATAATACATTGTATCCGCCTTCTGCTGAAAATCCATGGGTGCTTTATGTGGGTGATTTTGATTCAAACATGAATGAAGAGCAGGTATTATGTATATCGAAAAACGGGAAGGAATTTCCGATAGCACATTATCTTGATCTGGCTAAGCAGATACCCCTGGTGCGCAAGAAAGCTGCCGGGTTTAATGCATATAAATCAATGTCTATGGTTGATTTATTTGGTAAGGAGGCTTTGACAAAATCCAAACGATTGCAGGTTACTGATTTGTCAAGTGCGGTTATCTTGAATGCATCCGGTAAACGATTTTCGATTCTACCCCTGCCACGCGAGGCACAGTTTACAAAAATATATTCCATACTCATAACGGATTATAATTCGGATACAATACCTGATTTGATAATCGGTGGAAACAGTAAATTAGCAAAGCCTGAATGGGGCATTCAAAGTGCATCGTGTGCAGTGTTGCTAAAAGGCGAGGGCAATGGTGAGTTTACCGGGGTGTCACCGTATATTGCGGGATTATTTGAAACGGGTGAAATTCGTCAAATTTTGGAAGAGAAAAACAGTGATAAAATTGGGTTGATATTTCTTATCAACAATAAACCTATTAAGACTTATAAAGTGAAGTGATATGAAAAACGGAGTGTGGATTGGAATACTTATGACGTTGAGTTTATCTGGATGTTATCAGTCAGAATATCAGAAAATTCTGAAGCGTGAACTCGCGCGAAATGTGCGTTACGACAGCCTTTTTCTTGGACTAGGTTTTGGTATGGAAGCCAAACAGTTTTACACACATTGTTGGGAGTTAAATAAAAAGGGATTGATAATGCAGGGGCCTTCCAATCTTTTCGTGCAATATGAATTGCATAGTCCCGATGTAAAATCTAAAACATATATGTGGTTCTATCCTGATTTTACCGATAATAAAATATCAAAAATGCGGGTGGAGTTTTCTTATGAAGCTTATGCTCCATGGAATACTGAATTAGCAAACGATAAGTTATTGGCAGATATAAAGAATTTGTTTGAGAAATGGTACGGAGGCACATTTATCAAGGAAACCAACAAGGCAGGTGATAAGACAGTGTGGGTAAAAGTAGATGGAAATCGAAGGATAAGGTTGTTTATTAAAAATGTGTCAACGGTGGCGGGTGATTTTTCGGATATGACTTTAGTGAATAGCGAAACTGAAAATATTGAAAAGTGATCATGCGTTTTCGTTACTGCCTGATTCCATATTTATTTTTTGTATTAAGCGCTTGTAAGCAAGAAGCAAAACCTACTCTTTTTGAGAGTCTTTTACCGGAACAAACAGGTATTTCGTTTCGTAATGATCTGGCTTTCAGTAGTGAATTTAACATTTATACATACCGGAATTTCTATAATGGGGGTGGCGTAGCCGCGGGCGATATCAATCATGATGGGTTGGTAGATTTATACTTTACCAGCAATCAAAACAAAAATAAGTTATACTTAAATAAAGGGAATTTTCAATTCGAAGATATTACTGAGAAGGCAGGTGTAGGAGGTTCGCGAGCCTGGAGCACAGGAGTTTCGTTTGCCGATGTAAATGGTGACGGGCATATTGATATTTATGTATGCAATTCTGGCGATATCAAAAACGACAACAAGCAGAA
Organism: Cyclobacteriaceae bacterium; assembly: GCA_025455445.1. Taxonomy (GTDB): domain Bacteria; phylum Bacteroidota; class Bacteroidia; order Cytophagales; family Cyclobacteriaceae; genus ELB16-189. Next base: position 1,247 of record JALOMN010000291.1, on the reverse strand, counting down.
TGAGCTTTTTATTAATAATGGTGATTTAACTTTTACTGAAAGGGCTTCCGAGTTTGGTTTAGATGACATGGGTTATTCTACGCATGCTGCATTTTTTGATTATGATAAGGATGGTGACCTGGATGTGTATCTGCTCAATAACTCGTATCAGGCTATTGGCAGTTTTAACCTCATGCAAAATATCAGAGACAAAAGAGATGCTGTGGGGGGAGATAAACTTTATCGCAACGATGGCGAACGCTTTACTGATGTAAGTGTAGCAGCAGGTATTTATGGAAGTGTAATTGGTTTTGGATTGGGGGTAACTATCGGTGATGTGAATAACGATGGCTGGCAGGACATATTTGTTTCCAATGACTTCTTCGAGAGAGACTATTTATACATAAACAATAAGAACGGCACATTTCGCGAAGTGCTGGAAGAACAGATGCAATCCATCTCAGCTGCGAGTATGGGCGCTGACATGGCCGATATAAATAATGATGGATGGCTGGATATTTTTGTTACGGACATGCTGCCTGAAGAAGACAAACGACTGAAGCAAGTAACCACTTTTGAAAATTGGGATAAACTTCAATACAACATCAACAATGGATATCATTATCAGTTCAATCGCAACATGTTGCATCTTAATAATGGCAACGGCACATTCAGTGAGGTTGGTCGATTGGCCGGGGTAGAAGCCACCGATTGGAGTTGGGGTGCGTTGATGTTTGATATGGATAATGATGGACTGAAGGATATTTTCGTAGCCAATGGAATTTATCAGGACATCACTGATTTAGATTACCTGAGTTTTATTGTAGATGAAAATACAGTTAAGCGTATCATTAGTAAACAAGGTGTAGACTATCGTGCATTAATAGATCCGATTCCGATCAATCCGGTACCGAATTACGCATTTCATAATGAAGGAAATTTAAAGTTTACGAATAAGGCCAACGAATGGGGATTGGGAGAACCTATTCATTCTAATGGCTCTGTTTATGCCGATTTGGATAATGACGGTGCATTGGATTTAATTGTGAATAATGTTAACCAGTTTGCCCGTATCTATAAAAACAGAAGCAGGGAGTTACTTCCGGAAAATCATTTTTTAAGATTTATACTTACTGGTAGCGATAAGAACAAACTAGCTGTGGGCGCTCGCATTGAAGTAAAGGCAGGAAAGGATCAATTTGTGCTCGAGCAAATGCCAACGCGTGGTTTTCAATCTTCGGTGGATCCAACGTTATTGTTAGGGGTGG
>JALOMN010000024.1 GCA_025455445.1 Cyclobacteriaceae bacterium | reverse complement strand
GCTTTAGGCATGGCGATGGCCTCCAAATATCAAGGTAAAGAAGAAAAGCAACACATAGCAGTTATAGGCGATGGCGCGTTAACAGGTGGGATGGCCTTCGAGGCCCTTAATCATGCAGGGGTTTCAGATACCAATATTTTAATCATCCTCAACGACAACTGTATGTCGATTGATCCCAATGTAGGTGCATTGAAGGATTATCTTACGGACATTACTACTTCTAAAACGTATAATCGCCTGAAGGATGATGTTTGGAATTTATTAGGCAAACTCTCCACTTTCGGTAAGAGTGCACAAGAGATTGTTTCGAAAGTTGAAACAGGAATTAAATCAACCCTCTTAAGTCAAAGTAATTTATTTGAATCACTCAACTTGCGTTACTTCGGCCCGGTTGATGGGCACGATGTAGACCACCTGGTGGCAGTGCTTAAAGATCTTAAGGAAATAAAGGGTCCTAAAATTTTACATTGTGTTACCGTAAAGGGAAAGGGTTATGCGCCTGCTGAAAACGGAAATGCCACCACCTGGCATGCCCCCGGCACATTTGACAAAATAACCGGAGAGATACATAAAAAGGTGCATGAAACACCCCAGGCACCTAAGTATCAGGATGTATTTGGGCATACCATAGTAGAACTGGCGAAAGAAAATGATAAAATCATGGGGGTAACTCCAGCGATGCCTTCCGGTTCTTCTATGAATATCATGATGAAAGAGATGCCCGATCGCGCATTTGATGTAGGCATTGCCGAGCAACATGCCGTAACATTCTCTGCAGGCCTTGCCACGCAAGGTCTGATACCGTTTTGTAATATTTACAGTTCATTCATGCAACGCGCCTACGATCAGGTAGTGCATGACGTTTGTATTCAAAATCTTCCTGTAAATTTTTGTCTTGACAGAGCTGGCTTTGCCGGTGCAGATGGCCCCACTCATCATGGTGCGTATGATATTGCTTACTTCCGTTGCATTCCTAATATGATTATTGCTTCTCCAATGAACGAGCAGGAATTGCGCAACCTTATGTATACTGCCCAGCTTCCCCGCAAGGAAAAAGCATTTTCAATTCGCTACCCGCGCGGACAAGGTGTGATGCCAAAATGGAGGACTGCTTTTGAAGAAATTCAGATTGGCAAAGGCCGCAAGATCAAACAAGGGGATGATCTCGCGATTTTAACATTTGGCCATATTGGCAATTATGCTGTTGAAGTTTGTGAGCGACTTGAAAAGGAAGGCATTCATGTAGCGCATTATGATTTACGCTTCGCTAAACCACTCGATGAAGAATTGCTTCACGAAGTATTTTCAACTTACAAGAAAGTCATCACTGTTGAAGATGGCTGCATTCAGGGTGGCATTGGCAGTGCTGTGCTCGAATTCATGGCAGATAATAACTATTCGGCTGAATTAAAGAGACTAGGAATTCCAGATGATATTATTGAACACGGAGAACAGATTGATCTTCATCGTGAATGTGGGTTTGACCCGGATGGAATAATTCGCGCGGTCAAATTAATGCTGGTAGCCGAAAGGTCTGCTTACTGACATGGAATTTTTCTTTCGTGAAAAAGGGCAAGGCATTCCGGTCGTGCTCATTCATGGATTTTGTGAAACACATCAAATCTGGAATGGCTTTGATGACGAACTTGCAAAAGAATATCGGGTGTTTTCAATTGATCTGCCTGGATTTGGAAAAAGTACATTACCTCAAGCCCCGTTTTCAATAGATGACATAGCCCGATTAGTTATAAATTGGCTTAGCGCACAAAAAATTGAGAATCCAATTCTGATTGGGCATTCGTTAGGTGGATACGTGATACTGGCTATGGCCGAACAGGATATTTCTTTCAACCATAACTTGGTTTTATTTCATTCATCAATCTTTTCAGATCCGGAAGAAAAAAAGGCTAATCGCAATAAGGTAATTGATTTTGTAAAGTCACACGGTGTAGCCCCGTTTATAGAAACTTTCGTGCCTTCCTTGTTTTACAAAAAGGAGAAATCTATTCTGGATCAGGTTAAATCAATCTGTTTAAATACCAAAGAAGAAACTCTCATTGCCTATACTATGGCTATGCGCGACAGACCTGATAGATCAAACCTTGTGGTTGAAAAAATCAATAAACTTTTGATAATCAGCGGGCTTAATGATGAGATCATTCCGTGCGCAGTTTCACAAAAAATGGCCTCGATAAATCAGGGTATACAACTGGTAGAGTTGTCAGAAACAGGACATATGGGAATGATTGAGTCACCGGAATTGGCTTTACGCGCGATTAAAAAGTTTATAAAGCACAAAAATCAATGACATGGAGTCAACCGTGATATTTGAAAATTCGTTCATACCTTCTAAATTGTCCTTTAATTACTATATTTGAAATTAAGATAATATATAAGATAACCCATTTACCATTTCTTCATAACCCGAATTAAACCTAAAATACAGTCATGAATGAATTATTAGAAGTTGATCCACACCAGTACGATGCCTGGAACAGCCTTGCGCTCAATCTTGCTCTTGCATTTTGGGCTTTAGGTATTATAGTGGCGCTGGTCTATTTTATCAGACTTTCTTCAGTTGGAGGAAGCAAAAACAAATACGATTTTATTAATCGTCATGAGATTAATAATTTATGGATTGCATCCATAATATTAATTATTGGGGGTTGCTTCTTTGTAAATGCCAATGTGGTGGAATTAACAACCATGTGGGTTTTTGTGCGAATTTTTACAACTGCAATGATGGGCATTTTAGTAGGTCTTATAGTTCAAAACCTGCTTAAGTTTTATTATCCATTCTTTATAGAAAAACGTCTTAAAGTACTTCGTTACAAGCCTAGACTTTCTCCTAAAACAGGTAAACCAATGAAGTTACTGAGTGAAGAAGAAGAAGATGTTCACCTTGATGAAGGTATGATTGCAGAAGAAAATGTTTACTCTGTTGACTATGATGTGTGGTTGGATGAAGAGACTGGCTTTAAGCAAATTGAAAAATATGCAGGTCACCTTCATGCAATTGAATGTCCTGAATGCAATTATCAGACATTCAAGATCACGAGAGAAGAAATTCTTCAGGCTCCTACTGATACTCAAGAGGGAGAGCTAATGAAACATTACTCTTGTACCTATTGCGGTTATAAAGCGCGTAAAACGGTTGTGTTGAAAGCGCAAATTAAATTGCCTGAAGAATCCTCTACTGCAACCGCATAAATTTACAATCCATTCTTACAGAAAACCCTGAAGTGATTCAGGGTTTTTTTTATGTCTTTTTTGAAAAGCCAGGGGCGCTTATTTTAATTTGGTCGAAATAGAATTTCATTCTTGTGTGATTTAAATCCAATAAATCAATTCTATCGATACACGCATTTTTATGATTCACAAATACCTCAAGGTAGTTGTCGCCTAATAAATAAAGATTGATTTTATATTGATAGTATCGTATGGACATGATAAAAGTGGCATGCTCATATAGAGCACTTATTTGTTCGTCTAATGAAGAATTTTTAAGATCTTCCCACTGATTCATTATTAAATCTATAAAAAATGAATTGGCTTTTCAATCAGGTACTTTTTAAAGGCAGATTTTTCCTTGAATAGCATTTCAAAACGGAAGCAACCAATCATTAGAAAAAGGCAATTACGAGATCGATTTTTATATCTGAATTAATATTTAATGAATATCAATTCTTAGTAATAATTTGAAAAGAGGAAGATTGACTGCGGCAGCAATCAGAGAGCATAAAAAAAGCCCAATTAAGGGCTTTATTTTATTACGGGTGAGTGATGGGGCTCGAACCCACGACCCTCAGAATCACAATCTGATGTTCTAACCAACTGAACTACACCCACCGTTTTGTGGAACGCAAAGTTAAGCGAGCCTTCGGAATATACAATAATGATTTTTTGGCTTTTATCGGTTGAAGGTCAGCCTTTCGCCTCTTATGCTCTCATCAAATTCACCATTAGCGTATGCCAGGTGTCCTGATACCCATGTATTTGTTACCGCAGAGTGGAAGGTTTGACCCTCGAATGGCGACCATCCACACTTAGCGAGAATATTTGACTTAGATACCTTCCATGGATTATTGGGGGCTACCAGCGTTAGGTCTGCAAAGTATCCTTCTCTGATATATCCTCGTTTTTCTATTTCAAAAAGTATGGAAGGGTTATGGCACATTTTCTGAACCACCTTTTCAATCGTAATTTTCTTCTGATGAACAAACTCCATCATAGCTACCAGGCTGTGCTGAACCAATGGGCCTCCGCTGGGGGCTTGAAAATATTTATTACTTTTTTCTTCAAGGGTATGAGGCGCATGATCAGTAGCTAACACATCAATGCGGTCATCAATTAATGCCTTCAGAATTTCATTTTGGTCTCTTTCTGATTTTATTGCGGGATTCCACTTAATCAACATGCCTAGTTTTTCGTAGTCATTTTCATTAAACCATAAATGATGGATACAAGCCTCTGCTGTGATTCTTTTCTTTTCGAGAGGGATTGTATTATCAAATAGTTTCGTTTCAAGTGCTGTTGAAATATGCAGGATGTGAAGTTTGGTATTGTGTTGCCGGGCAAGTGACACAGCAAAGGAAGATGATTTGTAACAAGCCGTCTCATTGCGTATTTGTGCGTGATAGCTTGCTGGCATTTCTTCGCCATATTTTTGTTTAAACTCTTCCGTATTTCTTCTTATGGTCGGTTCATCCTCACAATGGGTAGCAATCAAACCGGGGAAACGCGAAAAGAATCCCTCTACTATTTTAGGGTCGTCAACAAGCAGATTGCCCGTAGAGGAACCCATAAAAATCTTCAGGCCACAAACATTTTTGAGATTGGTTTTAAGAACTTCTTCAAGATTATCATTTGAGGCGCCAATATAAAATGAATAATTTGCCAGCGAAGTACGTGAAGCCACCTGGTATTTTTCTTCCAGTAATGCCTGTGTAAATGTGGGTGGTACTGTATTGGGCATCTCCATAAAACTGGTAATGCCACCAGCCACGGCAGCCTTTGATTCTGTGTAGATGTTTGCCTTATGTGTCAGGCCAGGTTCACGAAAATGTACCTGGTCGTCAATAACGCCCGGTAACAGAAATGAACCATTTGCATCAATAACCCGAGTGGGGGCACTGATTTGGCTATCAATTTTTTCAATGAATTGTCCTTTAATGAGCACATCGCCCTCAAAGACTTTCCCTTCATTAACTATTTTCGCATTCGCGATGAGTGTAGAGTTCATTACCTTGTGAAAATACAAAGATAACCAATTGATACGGTGAGCGATTCTTCAGGATGGAATGATTTTAAGTTAAATAAGCAACTATTGGATGCAATAGCCGATGCAGGTTTTTTGCAACCAACAGAAATACAACAGAAGTGTTTTCCGCTTATTTCCAGTGGGCAGCAGGTAATTGGCATTGCTCAAACGGGCACAGGAAAAACAGCCGCTTATATGCTGCCATTGCTTATGAAATTGCGCTATGCACAAGGTGCCGAGCCACGGGCATTGATATTGGTTCCAACCAAAGAGCTAGTGGTGCAGGTTACTGGTCAGGCGTTGGTTCTGGCGAAATATACTGATTTGCGCATCGCGGGCATTTATGGAGGTGTAGGACCAAAAACTCAAATTGAGCAAATCAATCAGGGTGTTGATCTGCTTATTGCCACACCGGGCAGATTTCTCGAACTCTATCTGCGCAACGAAATTCCCGTGAAGCAAATAAAAACATTGGTATTGGATGAAGCTGATCGCATGATGGACATGGGTTTTATGCCGCAGCTTCGCAGAACGTTTGAGGTGATACCATCTAAACGGCAGAATCTTTTATTCTCAGCTACATTTCCTGAAAAGGTAGAGCGTTTAGCCAATGAATTTCTCGAATTTCCTGTACGAATCGAAATCACTCCGCAGGCAACGGTAGCAAAACAAGTGAAGCAGGTATTATATTATGTACCTAACTTCATTACTAAGATTAATTTTCTTGAGCACTTGTTGCAGAATAAGGAAGAATTTAACCGGGTGATGATTTTCTCACGCACCAAAGAAGCTGCCGATAATATTTTCAAATTTATTGATCGCAGAAAACTAGGTCCGGTGCGCGTAATTCATTCAAACAAAGGGCAAAACAGTCGCATCAATGCGATGAATGAATTTAAAGAAGGCGCATTACGGGTGCTTGTGTCTACTGATGTAGCATCACGAGGAATAGATGTGACTAACGTATCACATGTAATTAATTTTGATGTGCCTATTGTATATGAAGATTATGTTCATCGTACGGGTCGCACGGGTCGTGCTTTTCAAAATGGGGTAGCGATTACGTTTGCCACTGAATCAGAAAGGTATCATGTAGATAAAATTGAAAAAATAATCCGTGAAAAAATTCCAGTGAAAAAAATACCTGCCAGCATTGTGCATGCAGATACTACCTATGATGAAGCGCAAAAAATGGCCCGCGAGGTTGATAGGCAGAAGCGCTATGAAGATCCGGAATTTAAAGGGGCCTTTCACGAAAAGAAAGGAAAGAAATAGTGATGAGTTCAAGTATAACTTATTGCCTTAGAATAAAAATAGCCAGCGGATTTATTCGCTGGCTATTTTAATTATGAGAGTTAGTTAGATGTTATCCGTTCATCGAAATCAGGAACTCTTCGTTGTTGCGTGTTCCTTTCATTTTGCTTTGCAGGAATTCCATTGCTTCTACAGAATTCATGTCCGCCATAAACTTACGCAATATCCACACTCGCTGAAGTTCTTCTTCTTTCATAAGCAAATCTTCACGTCTGGTTCCCGAAGCTGGCACATCAATTGAAGGATATATTCTGCGGTTGGATAGTTTACGATCCAATTGCAATTCCATATTTCCGGTACCTTTAAATTCTTCAAAGATAACTTCATCCATCTTTGAGCCGGTATCAATCAATGCAGTGGCAATAATTGTGAGTGAACCACCGTTTTCAATTTTTCGGGCTGCACCGAAGAAACGTTTTGGTTTATGTAAAGCATTTGCATCAACACCACCAGAAAGAATCTTTCCAGATGAGGGTACCACTGTATTGTATGCACGCGCCAGACGAGTAATTGAATCCAACAATATCACCACATCGTGTCCGCACTCTGTCATGCGCTTGGCTTTTTCGAGTACAATGCTGGCCACTTTCACGTGGCGCTCAGCCTGTTCATCAAAAGTAGATGCAATTACTTCCGCTCTTACACTGCGCGCCATGTCAGTAACTTCTTCAGGGCGCTCATCAATTAACAGCACGATCAGGTATACTTCCGGATGGTTTTCTGCGATTGCATTGGCAATATTCTTGAGCAATACTGTTTTACCGGTTTTAGGCTGAGCGACAATCATGCCTCGCTGTCCTTTACCTATAGGAGAAAATAAATCAAGAATACGGGTTGACATGTTATCATGTGTCGTACTCAGTTTTAATTTCTGTTCAGGGAAAAGCGGAGTGAGATACTCGAAGGCAACGCGGTCACGAATTTCCTCTGTTGTTTTTCCGTTAATGCTGTCCACTTTCAATAAGGCGAAATATTTTTCACCTTCTTTGGGAGGCCTGATTTGGCCGCGCACGGTATCACCGAGCTTTAATCCCAAAAGTTTTATCTGGGAAGGAGATACATAGATATCATCCGGGCTGGCCAGATAATTATAGTCGGATGAGCGAAGAAAGCCATAGCCATCTTGCATGATTTCGAGTACACCTTCATTAGACACCACACCGTCAAAATCTCTAATCAGGTTTTCTTTACGTGGTTGTTGTTGTGGTGGCTGGTTTGGTTGTTGTGCTGGCCTTGCTTCGGGTTGCTCTTTTTGTGGTGCAACAACCTGAATATGTTCAGTAGTTTCAGCAGGCTCATCAAAACGAGCTATGTTTTTATCTAATTCCAGATCAATGCTTTGCAGAAGTTCTTCACTACTGACATTTTTAACTTCCGCTTTTGCTTCCTCAGGCTGTGGTGCTACATTTTCGCGCTTACGCGGACGCATCTTTCTTTCTGAATCAGAAGCGGCATGATGAGATTTCTTTGGCTCGGGCGCTGCAGGTTCGCCATTAATGGCTTGTTGGTCAAGAATTTTGTAGACCAGCTCCTGCTTGGCTAATTTCTTTGCGTTTTTTACGCCCATACCTTCCGCGATATCTTTCAATTCAGAAAGCAGCCTGACATTGAGGTCGTCAATTGTATACATGTGAGTTTAAAAAAGGATTAGTTTAATTTTTGAAAGTGTTTTATTGAATAATTGGTTGCCACAGCGCGGCAATAATTAAAAGCATGTTAGAGTCCGAAGTAACTTGAAGTCGTAAAGAACAAGGGTTATTTTAACGTTGGTAGCCTGGCAAGGCTTCGATGACGGTGCAAGTATACTTCAAAAATGATTATTATCAAATCCAGAGATGGAATTATTGGCTAATTTTGGCACCTTAATTAACATGTATGCTAACACTACAGTTTTTACGCGAGCAACCAGATATCATTCTCGAGGGTTTAAAGAAAAGAAATTTTAAAGAGGCTGAAACCCTGGTTCAGCAGGTTGTTGAAAACGACCGCTTGCGCAGGGAAACGCAGAATACGCTCGATGCACTGAAAGCGCGCTCCAATGCCGATTCGAAGAAAATCGGTGAGCTCATGAAAACAGGTAAAGCGGAAGAAGCTGCAGCATTGCGTGCTTCTGTGGCAGCAGATAAAGACAAGATTAAGTCACTGGAGGAAAGTCTTTCAGAATATGAGAAGAACCAGATTGAGATTCTCTATAAGATACCGAATGTGCCCGCAGCAATCGTACCAGCCGGAAAAAGTGCTGAAGATAATATTACGGTGCATAGTCATGGTATTATACCCACATTGCATAGTGGTGCCTTGCCACATTGGGAGTTAATTAAAAAGCTAGATATCATAGATTTTGATTTGGGGATAAAAATAGCAGGTGCCGGTTTCCCTGTGTATAAAGGAAAAGGAGCTCGCCTGCAACGTGCGTTGATTAATTTCTTTTTAGATGAAGCCAATAAGGCTGGCTATCGTGAGATACAACCACCGGTGGTAGTGAATGAAGCCAGTGGCTACGGAACTGGTCAGCTTCCCGATAAGGAAGGACAAATGTATTTTGTTAACGCTGATGGCTTGTATCTGATTCCTACAGCCGAAGTGCCCATTACCAATCTCTATCGGGATGTAATTTTGAATGAAGATGAATTGCCCGTAAAAAATGCAGGGTATACACCTTGCTTTCGCAGAGAGGCCGGCAGTTGGGGCGCTCATGTGCGCGGGTTGAATCGCCTTCATCAATTTGATAAAGTGGAAATTGTGCAGATATGCAAACCTGAAGACTCGTATCGAATATTGGATGAAATGTGTGCACATGTGCAGGGTTTATTGGAAAAACTGGAATTACCTTACCGGAAACTGCTGCTCTGCGGAGGAGACATGGGCTTTAACTCAGCTATTACGTACGATATGGAAGTATATTCTGCCGCACAGCAGCGGTGGCTGGAAGTAAGTTCTGTAAGTAATTTCGAAACCTTTCAGGCAAATCGTCTGAAGTTGAGATATAAAAACAAAGAGTCGAAAACTCAGTTATTGCACACACTCAATGGTAGTGCCCTGGCGCTTCCCCGCATTGTTGCAGCGCTGTTGGAGAATAATCAAACACCGGATGGAATACGTATCCCCAAAGTATTGGTGCCATATACCGGGTTTGAAAGCATTTAATTTACTACCCTGTTTTCTTTTCTGAAGAGTGTGTAGATAAACACGATCACCAGTATTGCAGCGAGTGCCATGGAGGTAGTTGCGATAGTTTGATGTTCGCCACCATTCCAGCGAAGATATATTCCATAAAGCGCCCAGATGGTTACTAAGATATAACCAAAGGCATTGAATTTTACAGACACAAAAACTGAAAGCGTGGAAGCAATTACCAGCATAATTAATGTCCAGGTTTCTTCAGTGAAAGGGCCGCCATACCACGGCAAAGAAATAAGCAATGTAGAGATGTTGGCGATGGTCGCTACACAGATCCATGAGAAGTAAATCGTAAAGGGCAATTTCACAAAAGTAAATTCCAGGCTGGTAAATGATTCTTTCTGAAGCAGCAGAAAAATCCTGGCAAGCGTGTAAAGTATCAAAAGCATAATGACCACAGAGGCATACACATACAGATTATGCCAAACAAGGATCCAACTAATATTCGCTAAACTGGATAGAATAAACCACACAGATAATTCTTTGAACCACGACTTGTTTTTTATTTTCCATTGCACGAAAACAAACCCGATAAGCAGCAGATAGATGACGCTCCAGATTGAAAATGTTAATCCTGCAGGAGTGAACAGGCTTGGATAGAGTGCAGAAATTTCACCGGTGTTCATACCATTAATGGGCAAAATATTAGCAAGGGCATTTACTAGAAGTACACCCATCAGAGTTAGTGTATTTGCTACCGCAAGAAATTTTGTGTTCATACTGTTCTGGATTATCCGTTAAGACAATAATTCGAAAGAAATTGGGCAGGTAAATAGTATTGATTGCCGGTTGCCAACTTAGTAATATTGCAGTCTATAAAAAAATTGTAGTTATGAAATCAGCAACTCTAATTTCCTTATTCTTACTATTTATCATGTCTTGCTCTAATCCACCTAAGCCAGAAAAAATTTCCAACTATCCTGCATCTGCAAAAGTAGATACCATTGATGTGTATTTCGGAGAACAGGTGCCAGATCCATATCGATGGATGGAAAATGATACTACCAAACAAGTTGCAGATTGGGTAACGGCACAAAATGAAGTTACATTCGGATTTTTAGACAAGATTCCTTATCGCACTCAAATTAAAAAGCGACTCGAGGAGTTGAATAATTATGAAAAGGTGAGTTCGCCTTTCAAGCGCGGAGAATATATCTATTACTATAAGAACTCGGGGTTACAAAATCATTCAGTTCTATATCGTAAGAAAGGCGAGGCAGGTGAGGAAGAAGTATTTCTTGATCCAAACACTTTTTCAAAAGATGGTACCACGCGCTTAGCAGGTGTCTCTTTTTCAAAAGATGGGTCGAGGGTAGCATTTCAAATTTCTAAAGGGGGTGCCGACTGGACAGAAGCTATTGTAATGAATGCACTTGATAAAACAATTCTTGAAGATACAATACGCGATATTAAATTCAG
>JALOMN010000290.1 GCA_025455445.1 Cyclobacteriaceae bacterium | reverse complement strand
CTTACACCTATTTCTTTCGTTTTCTGGTTAGCCATAAATGTTGCCAACCCAAACAACCCAAGGCAACCTATTGTGATGGCAATGGCTGAAAAAACACTTAACAATATAGAAGAGCGTTCTTCACCGCTGTAAAACTGGCGGATGGTTTCATCCAGAAATTGATATTCAAAAATGGATTCCGGATAAGTCGCTTCCCAACGCTTCTGAATTTCTGGTAACACCGACTGAAAGGATTGGGGATTTATGCGCAGCGATAAAGTCTGGTAACGATTCAATTGATTGATGATTACAGTCGGTTCAATTGAATTACCGAGTGAAGTCGTATGAAAATTTTCAACCACCCCTGTTACGGGTAAAAACTTTCGCATCACCCGAATTCTTTTACCGATTATATCCTTAGGGTTATCAAATCCGGCAACTTCGGTAAGTTTTCTATTGACCACTACACTTCTGGCTGTATCCAGATCTTCCACATTCTCGCCCGCAATCAATTCTAATTCATATAGCTTAATAAATTTATCATCAGCCGCCTTCAATTGGGTATCCTTACGCATATCATCACTTTCGCCTTCCATTATAAAACCAGTGCCCATTATGTTTTGTGACGAGGGCGGAGCAAAGCTTAAACTGAACATTTCAATTCCTGTCAATCCTGATAATTCATTGGCCAGCGTGCGCATTTTACTTGCCTTTGATGAATCTGTATGGGCTGGTGTTTCTTGTTCCGGAATTGGCAGGGTAATGATTGCATCCTTTCTGAAACCAAGATCCTTATTTCTGAAATAACTCATCTGCATGATAATTACGATGGTCACAATAACCAGTAATTGTGAAATAAAAAATTGTGTTACTACTAATCCTTTACGTAAAAAATATCCGGATGAATTACGATTTGAAAGTTGATTTTTTATCGCCACCATAGGCTTAAAACCAGAAATAACAAATGCAGGATACAAGCCCGACAAAAGTGAAACTGACAGAAAAATAATGGTCAGAAAAATAATCAGTGATAAGTTGTCCATTAAATTAAGCGACAACTGTAACTCTAAAAATGGATTCAAAATACCTAATCCCATTTGTGCAAAGCCTATCGACATTACTAAAGAAATAAATGTGATCAAGGCAGTTTCACCAATAAATTGCTGAATAAGTTGACCGCGTGTGCTCCCTAATGTTTTGCGAATGCCAACTTCTTTAGATCGCTTTACCGCCTCTGCGGTAGCCAGGTTTATAAAATTTATACATGCGGTCACAATCAGAAATAAACCAATGATCGCAATGGCTATCAGATTGGGTTTGCCTACCGTATTGTAATTGTAGTTACCAAAACGTTCATCAAAATGTAAACCTGATAATGGCTCAAGCAGGTAGCTCGTTTTAAACAATCTGTCATCTGTGTTATGCTTTTTGCCAAAGTCTTCCAGGCGGCTTTGCAACTTCTCAATATGCTCTCCCTCCTTCAATAAGAAATAACAGTGCTCATCGCTCCATATACTACCCCACCCTTTCTCTTCATTATTTTTCCGTATTGTTTCATAAGAAAAAAATAGCGTGAACGGCAGGTCGGTATTGTTTGGCGGATCTGAAATCACTGCGCCTATTTTAAATTCCTTATCATCAAATTTTACTACCTCTCCTACTGCATCCGCTTTATCAAAATATTTAATAGCCACACTTTCTGTGATGACAGCTTCATTGGGTTCATCTAAAGATTTAAACACATCTCCTGAAAGCACATTCGCATCGAACACCTTAAAGAAATTTGATTCGGTATACACCACACCAGCATTTTCCGCAAACTTTTTATTCTCACCATTGGGCTGCGGAATGAGTATGAGCGACTGTGCCCGGTACTGTGTAAACGCTACTTCTTCAGCTTCCGGAAAATCAATTCGAAATGCAGGAGGTAGCACCGCAGGAATACCTGCCGTATAATTCATTTCTCCATTATTACCCTTCGAGCCAGACACCACGCGGTAAATGCGGTGATAGTTTGATTGGTGCTTATCAAAACTTATGTGATATTGAAGCAAAAGAAAAAGCACGATGCTGCCGGTTATTCCTAACGTAAGCCCGGTAATATTTAAAAATGCAGTTCCCTTTTGGCGAAGCAATGCACGAAAGGCAGTAGTGAGATAATTCTTTATCATATTGATAAACTACACGTTGATTTTAATCTTTTTATGCCAGGCACTTTTTCAATATTGATGCCATCTTAAAATGACTAAAACAGCGCTTATTGAGTCATTCTAAAATTAAACTTGTTCGAAAATGAGGATTAGCGTCCGTCAGCGGACATGATAATCATTTAAAAGAACTCGCTGTTTTAAATCCGGTTGTGTAGCTTTGCCCTATGATTCAGTCCTTCCTAATCATTGCTCTTTTCATCGCAGCCGCAATCTATCTCGGTCGCCTGTTATTCAGATCCTTTCAAGCTAAAAATGCCTGCGAATCGGGTTGCGGAAAATGTGGTGCTGCTGATTTGCGGAAAATTGAAAACGAACTCAAAGCCAAAGGCCTTTAAGATTCAGCCCACACTTTGGTGCCCTCCGTACAATTGCGGCACATTTCAATCTCACTGCGCGATTTTAATAATGATGCCCTGAAAGAAGTATACGCAGCACTGCTCCAGATTTGCTTAAATGTTTGGTTCGTTAAATCTCCCATTACATGATGAGCATCTTTATCAAAACAACACGGCACTACTTTTCCATCCCAGGTAATGACACAACTGTGCCACATCTTCCAGCAATGATTTAACAAATCGTTTTTAATGGCATATTTTCCTGACGACTCTTTTTTGTAACGTGAATATTTATTGATAGTGGGAATCAAGTCTGACCCATTTTCATAATCATAAATCTGGGCAGTTTTTAGTGCAACATGATCTACACCCAATTCTTTCCCCAACTTTTTCACCTCCTCAATCTGGTGTTCATTTTGGCGTACCACCAGAAATTGAAAAACCACATAGGGTGTGCGCGATTTTAATTCTTTCTTCCATCGAATAATATTCTTCGTGCCTTCAATTACCTTATCCAATTTGCCACCAATTCGATATGATTCATAAGACTGTTGCGTAGTTCCATCGATGGAAATTATCAATCTATCCAAACCAGATTCAATCGTACGCTTAGCCATTTCATCATTCAGATAATGCGCATTGGTGGAAGTTGCGGTATATATTTTTTTGGATGAAGCATAACTGACTAAATCAATAAACTGCGGATGCAGGTAGGGTTCTCCTTGAAAATAAAAAACCAGGTAAGAAAGTGAATGTTGCAATTCATCAATTATCTGCTTGA
Source organism: Cyclobacteriaceae bacterium (assembly GCA_025455445.1). Taxonomy (GTDB): domain Bacteria; phylum Bacteroidota; class Bacteroidia; order Cytophagales; family Cyclobacteriaceae; genus ELB16-189. Next base: position 417 of record JALOMN010000290.1, on the reverse strand, counting down.
ATAATTCATCCTTTAACATTCCCGTAGGGCGGGTAAACGATCGCAAGCCAGAAGGACATTCCGGGCAACGCAAATTGCATGAAGTGGTTGGTTCAATCGAAATACTGAAGGGCATCGCGCTGTGCACAGGCTTTCCGGTGAGACGTGAATAGTGATAACTGCTCAAGACCCTGGCTGCATTCAACGCGCGAGCCGGTGTCATTTTCTTTAAGAGATTAGCGGTATCGTAAAGGTTTCCTATCATTCCCAATCTTTCAAAATTACCGTTTACAGTCCGATTGTCTTATCTTTCGCCTTACATATTTATGCAATGAAGAAAATCCTTCTTTTCCTCCTGCTCGGTATTTCCTTATACGCCCATTCACAAACAGTTTCGCTTTCTGAAAAGGCACAAATATCAGTAATTACCTGTGGACC
>JALOMN010000023.1 GCA_025455445.1 Cyclobacteriaceae bacterium | reverse complement strand
ATTAACGACTATACCATTAAAATTAATCATCGCGCTATACTTTCCGGTCTTGCAGAATTATGCGATGCAAATCAGAATGAATCTTCGCTTTTTGTAGCAATAGACAAATTAGATAAAATCGGAGAAGAGAAAGTGAAAGAAGAATTGCGCAACCGGGGTTTTAATGATGATAAACTTTATTCACTATTTGAAATACTAAATTTTAAAGGCACAACAGAAGAAAAAATTAAATTTCTGAGCGGGAAATTTTCAGCTATTACAACAGGACAAAAAGGTATTGCCGACTTTAATGAAGTTCTTCACCTGCTGGAAAAATATGGTTCTACTGAGAAAAATTTAGAATTTGACATTGCATTAGCACGTGGCCTCTCCTACTATACAGGCTGTATTTTTGAAGTGAAAATTAATAATGTGTCAATCGGAAGTGTGAGTGGTGGTGGACGTTATGATAACCTAACCGGAGTGTTTGGTTTGCCAGGAGTTTCCGGAGTCGGATTTTCATTTGGCGTAGACCGCTTATATGATGCAATGGAAGAATTAAAACTTTTCCCTCAGGAAGCACAGATTTCCACGCAAGTATTAATTACTCATTTTGACGAAGAGAGTAAATTATATGGTTTAAAAGTTTTGCAAACACTTCGTGATAATGGAATTGCTTCCGAGATTTATCCCGATTCAGTTAAAATTCAGAAACAATTGGATTTTGCAAATAAGAAAATGATTCCTTTCACCTTGGTAATTGGCTCAGAAGAAGTGAAGAGTGGCATGCTCACTTTGAAAAACATGAAAGCGGGGGAGCAAACTAAAAAACAATTATCAGAAATTGTATCTATCATCAAAACGAACTAGCCAAAACATACAACCTACCACTCTTTGGAACCCTCCCATTTCATATCTTCCAAACAACTTTCTCTAAGAGAACTAGACCACATTTTACACGGCCATTCAAAAATTGCTTTATCGAACGAAGCAAAACAAAAAATAGTAAAGTGCCGTCAATACCTGGATGAAAAAATTAATTCTTCTTCTGCGCCCGTCTATGGCATCAATACAGGTTTCGGTTCACTGTATAATAAGCACATACCTAAAAACCAATTAGAACAACTTCAAGAGAATCTGGTAATGTCTCACGCTTGTGGCACTGGCCCCGAAGTACCTCGTGAGATAATTTTACTCATGCTCTTTCTAAAAGTGCAATCACTCGCCTACGGTCATTCTGGCGTGCAGGTTGAAACTGTAGAACGATTGATAGACCTGTTTAATCAGCGGGTTTTGCCTCGCGTATTTGAAATGGGCTCTTTGGGGGCTTCCGGTGATCTGGCGCCATTGGCACATCTCTCGCTTCCGCTAATCGGCATGGGAGAAGTTCACTATCTGGGAAAAATATATCCGAGTAGTGAGGTTCTTTCACTTTTAGGATGGGAACGGATTCATTTTAAAGCTAAAGAAGGACTTGCATTGTTAAACGGCACCCAATTCATGAGTGCATACGCAGTTTGGTCAGTACTGCATGCCCACCGGATTTTAAAATTGGTGAATATCATCAGTGCGCTTTCGCTGGATGCTTTTGATGGCCGCATCGAACCATTTGACGAACGGGTGCATCAGATAAGACCGCAAACCGGGCAGATAAAAGTTGCAAGAGAAATTACAGCGTTACTTCAAGGAAGTGAAATTATTTCACAGGCAAAACAACACGTGCAGGATCCTTATTCATTCCGATGCATCCCGCAAGTGCACGGTGCCAGTGATGATGCGGTGCAATACGTTACGTCTGTGATTTTAAAAGAAGTCAACAGTGTGAGTGACAATCCTAATATTTTTCCGGATGAAGATAAAATTATTTCAGCCGGTAATTTTCATGGTCAACCGCTTGCATTAGTTTTAGATTTTCTGGCGATTGCATTATCCGAATTAGGTAATATCTCTGAACGAAGAACCTATCAGCTCATTTCCGGATCGCGCGATCTTCCCAATTACCTTGTGGCCAATCCTGGTATAAATTCAGGCTTGATGATACCTCAATATACTGCCGCTTCGCTGGTGAGTCAGAACAAACAACTCTGCACGCCTGCTTCAGTCGATTCAATCGTGTCGTCTAACGGCCAGGAAGATCATGTAAGTATGGGCGCCAACGCAGCTACAAAAATGTATCGTATAGTCAATAACCTATATTCCATTTTAGCGATTGAGTTGATAACAGCTACCCAGGCATTGCATTTCAGGCGTCCGCTAAAAAGTTCGCCAGCGCTCGAAAAATTTGCAGATACTTTCAGGCATAAAATTCCGTTTATTGAAACAGACAGACTATTACATAACGATTTGGTAAATGCAGAGAAATTTTTGAAATCCTATCCGATTGAAATAGCAAGTGAATAGAAAATTATTAACCAGCTACAAAGTAAATAGCGAATGGAATTAGTGTATGGTGAATAAAATCATTTTGATATTCCTATTCAATATGTTGAGCATGTATGTTGCCTATGGTCAATATACGAGCAGACTGGGAAGATTTCGTGTTGATGAAGTGAAAGGCTGCGCTCCATTTACTGTTACAATAACTGATACCAACCTGACAACCACTGGTGAATGTACCCCTGGTAAGCCGTGCCTCATGAGCGCAGGAAATGGCACACTTCCGCAACAAAATCAATTTATAATTACTTACCCAGCAGCTGGAAACTTTAAACTATCAATACTTTATCAAAGTATTGGAGCAGATGACATCGATATTACGGTTGATGCTAACATTCAACCAGAGTTTGAAATTTATACCTGCGCGGGATTAAAAACTTCAATTAAAATAACTGATAAAAATTACGATCAATATTTTATTGATTTTAATAATGATGGAATTACTGAGGTCGCCATGCCCAGCGGAAATAACCAAACTGCCACGCATACCTATGGAGCAGCCGGTAATTTCAATATCAGCGTGAGAGGCAAGGACATAAATTCTGCAGATAATTGCGCAGCCAAAGTACAACCGTTTACCGCACTCAATGCATTGCCAGTGCCACAATTAAATACACTTGCCGCAACCAATTCAACCAGTTTAACCCTCGACTACTCACCGCAGCAAAACATTCAGTATAAGCTGGAAATTGCAGTCAATAATTCCAGCACATTCCAGCAGTTTCAGACTTTATATGGAGTAAGTACTGCATCCATGCCAAACCTCAACGTAGAAGATAACTTCTATTGTTTTAGGTTAGGCTCTTTTGACCCTTGTGCAAATACAAATATCTATTCGCCTCCGGTGTGTAGTCAGAATTTTGATTTAAATATTCAAAGCGCGTCCAATAATTTAACCTGGACAACAGCACCCACCGGAATTATAAATACACGAATATTAAAAAATGATAACCTGTTTCGCACACTGGCAGGCGCTCCTTCTGCTTTTACAGATACAGAAGTGGTATGCAAAACTGAATATTGTTACCAGGTAGTTAACGTGTATCCAAACAATGTAACCAGCATCTCACTTAAAAAATGCGGCACCTCATTTATCACCTCTTCACCCACCGCAATTGATAATATTACTTCTGAAGTTACAGACGCAGGAGTAACACTAAACTGGCAACAGAATCCTTTGTTTACTGCTGCAACCTATTCATTGCTTAGATCACAAAATAACAATCCATTTATCCTGCTCGATCAAACTACATCAAATAATTATTCAGATATAAGTTACAGCACCGAATCAAACACCTGCTATCGAATTAATTATGTTGACGTTTGCGATAATAATAGTCAGCAAGGGGCCTTAATTTGTCCGATTCGTTTATACTCTTCTTTAGATTCTAAAAATGCTATCACCCTCCGATGGTCGCGATACCTGGGATTTAAAAATGGTATAAAAAATTATCGGGTTCAGAAATTTGACAAGGATGGAACTCTTCTTGCAACCATCAATGCAGGCACGGATACACTATTTGTCGATGAACAGGCCGATCCCAACAATCAGCTTTTTCAATACAAAGTAGTTGGTGATGCAAATGAGGTGGGTATAAGCCCATCTATTTCTAACCTGGTAAGTGTATTGAAGTCGGCCAACATATTTTATCCCAGCGCATTTACGCCTGATGGCACTGGACCTGTTGAAAATGATAAGTTTAATGTCTCGGGTCAGTTTATCGTAAAAAAAGAACTTAAAATTTTTGATCGTTGGGGTAACTTGATTTTTTACAGTGATAAAAATGAACCCTGGGATGGCACGAATGGCGGACGCGCTTTGCCAGAAGGCACATATGTGTGGATTGCCAATATTACTGACCTTTCGGGGCAAAACTTTTCTGAAAACGGCACCGTGGTAATTCTCAGGAAATCAAAATAATCAACCTCTTACGGATAAATCATATACTTTTGCAGATACAATTCTTAAACAAAACCTTTGCGATATGTTTGACATGATGAAGATGATGGGCAAAATGAAGGAAGTGCAACAAAAGATGAAAGAAGCCCAGGATAATCTGAGTAAAATAAAAACAACCAGCGAATCGGGTGGTGGAATGGTTCGTGCAACCGTTAATGGGAAAAAGCAAGTATTGACTATCGATATTGACCCGATTATTATTAAAGCTGACGACAAGATATTGATGCAGGATTTAGTAGTTGCAGCAGTAAACAAAGCAATGGAAGATGTTGACATACTCGCCAAAGAAGAAATTAAAAAGGCAACAGACGGATTATTACCCAACATACCCGGTATGGACTTAAGCAATCTGATGGGATGACCGAAGTAGCGGTTGTTATTCTGAATTATAATGGAAGAAATTTTCTTCAACAATTTCTTCCCTCGGTGATAGCCTTCAGTGGAAATGCAAAAATTATTGTAGCCGACAACTTTTCTGCGGATGACTCCATTCGCATTCTGGAAGATAATTTCAGTGAACACATTGAGATACTAAGACTCGATAAAAACTATGGATTCTGCGGAGGGTATAACCGCGCGTTACAAAAAGTAGATGCTGAGTTTTATGTATTACTTAACTCAGATGTTGAAGTTACTCAAGGATGGATAGAGCCATTAATCGCGCTTTTTAAGAGTAACAAAAATATTGTAGCGGCCCAACCCAAAATAAAATCTTTCCACAATAAAAATAAATTTGAGTATGCCGGTGCGGCTGGTGGTTTCATCGATTCATTAGGTTATCCATTCTGCCGTGGAAGAATTTTTGACCACATTGAAGAAGACCATGGGCAATACAATGATACCTGCCAGGTGTTTTGGGCAACTGGTGCATGTTTGTTTATACGAGCAAGCGTTTATAGGGAAATGGGTGGTTTAGATGAGGACTTCTTTGCGCACATGGAAGAAATTGATTTATGCTGGCGACTCAACAGGGCTGGCTACCACGTGTATTATTGCGGTGAGAGCACTGTGTATCACGTAGGAGGCGGAACCCTCTCTAAATCGAATCCCCGAAAAACTGAACTTAATTTTAGAAATGGACTTAGTCTTTTACTAAAACATTTGCCCGCGTCTGTTATATGGTGGAAAATACCAGTGCGTCTTATTCTGGACTGGATGGCGGCATTTTTGTTTTTACTCCGCGGAAGCCCGGCCGATGCATGGGCAATTATTAGGGCACATCTTACTTTCCACCTGCGTATTACAAAAGACTTTGCCAAAAGACGTGAAATAGAAAGAATAACACCTAATTATAGTGCTACAACCATATACCCAAGAGTGTTACCTGTGCAGTTTTATCTATTAAAGCGCGATGAAACGAGCAAGTTAAAAGGATTTAATAATCCCAGATAGTACTCCTTTTGCGCAAATGGCTGCGCATATTCATAATAAAGGCCAGTGATAAGTAAATTATAATTGGGGAACCGAAGGTTAAAAAAGAGGCATAAATAAAGAACAAGCGTATTGAGGAGGTGGCTATTCCCATCTTATCGCCCAATGCAGCACATACACCAAAGGCATATTTCTCAAAAAAATTCTGAATTCTCTTTATTAGATTTTTCATCTTACTTAAAGACCGTAAAATTAATTGTAAAAGGTGGCCTAAAATTACCACTTAACTCTATTATAGTCGTTTTATCGACTTAAATCTCAGGCACAAATATATAAACAGTTTAGCGCTCTCTTCAGCCACCAAAAAAGTTATTTTTATGCTTATAATTGCAAAAAAACTCGGTTAAGGGTAACTTTGCACCGCGTTTCTGAAAACCATAAAATCAATATCATGAGAAAATTATTTTACGTATTTCTGATAGTAGGAGCACTTACATATTCGAGTTGCACACTGCCTCAGATGATTAAAGCAGCCAAAGACCAAAAAATGGCGGTAAGTCCTAACCCATTAGAAGTTCACAAAGACACCGTGAATTTCGACATGTCTGGCAACCTTCCGGTTAAAATGTTGAAAAAAGGAACTGTTTACACCATAAACACTTTCTATAAATATGGTGAAAATGAGCTTGCTCTTGAGCCTGTTTCTTTAAAAGCAGAGGATTATCCTAACAGTGCTACAGAAGAACCTAAAGTATCTAAATCTCAAATGTTTGCCTATAAGGATGCATATCGTGTAGGTACAGTAGAAATTGAAGGTGTAGCCGCTAAAGGAACCAAATCCAAAACTACTCCACGCATGCCTGTAGCAACAGGTATCATTACCACTTCTAAACTGGTTCAAAATTCATATTTCGCTGCATTTGCAGAACATGGCTATAATAATCAGGAAGAACTTATCCCTGTGATTATACCTGATTTCATTTTCGAAAGAGGAAAATCAGTATTGCGAAATTCTGAAATTAAAGCAGATAAAGGCAAGCAGTTAGATGCGTATATCGCAGCTAAAAACGTAACGCGTACCGTTACAATCACTGGTACACACTCACCTGAAGGTGCTGAGCGTATTAACAAGAAACTATCTGAGGAGCGCGCAGCTGCAATTGAAAAATTCTATCGTGCGGAAATGAAGAAGTACGATTATCAGCAAAAAGCTGATGAGATTAAATTTATCCTGAAGCCTATCAACGATGATTGGACTGAGTTTAAAAATGCATTAGCAGCTTATGAAGGCATCACTGCGGATCAGAAGTCAGAATACATGAATATCATCAATGCTGGTGGAACTTTCGAAGACCAGGAAAAACAGATGAAGAAACTGAAGACTTATAACAAGGTGTTCAAAGATGTATATCCAGGTTTGCGTACAGCAAAAACCGAAATCCTGACTATCAAGATCAAGAAAACAGATGACGAGATTTCAGTATTAGCTAAGAAAATCACCAAGGGCGAAGCCGGACAGGATGCACTTAGCTTCGAAGAATTAATGTATGCTGCTACTTTAACACCATCAGTAGAAGAGAAAGCAGCTATCTACGAGGCTGCAACCAAATATGGCAGCAACTGGAATGCTCATAATAACTTAGGAGCTGCTTACCTGCAAATGGCAATTAATAATCCTTCGCAGGCTGCTGACTTAACCAAGAAGGCTGCTGCCCAGCTTGAAATTGCTGCCAAGTTACGTGAAACTCCAGAGGTGCATGCGAACCTTGCTTCAATTGCATTGTATCAGGGTAACCCATACAAGGCTTATAGCCATGCTACAAAAGCTTTGCGTGGAGCAAATAACGAAGTAACACGTGGTGTAAACGGTGTTAAAGGAGCATCTGAAATCTATATGGCCAATTACAGTGCTGCCGTAAGTTCAACTTCTTCTGCAACTGATACTGATGTGAACCTCTTCAATAAAGGTTTAGCTCAGCTTTTAAACAAAGACAACAGCAATTCAGCTTCTTCTTTTGCTGAAGCAACTCGCAAGAACAGCAATTTCGCTATCGCATATTATGGTGCTGCCGTAGCGGCTGCCCGCAGCGGAAATGGTGATGCGGTTGTTAGCAACTTAACAAGTGCAGTAAAAATCGACTCTTCATTGAAAGAAAAAGCACTTACTGACCTTGAGTTCGCTAAGTTTTCAGCTACTGAAACTTTCAGAAACGCATTGAAGTAATCTGGAATCACATTATTTTAAAAAGACCCCGCCTTATGGTGGGGTCTTTTTTTTGTTGAGTTTTTAATTCCTTAAAAAAACGGGTCAGGATTTTATCCTATAACTCAGGATACCTATTTTTACGGGCTTTCCAAACAAACGGCAGCTATGAGAGAAATTCAATTCCGCGAAGCACTGCGCGAAGCTATGAGTGAAGAAATGAGAAGAGACCCAAGCGTTTTTTTGCTTGGCGAAGAAGTAGCAGAGTATAATGGTGCATATAAAGTAAGTCAGGGCATGCTGGACGAATTTGGTCCGGACAGGGTAATTGATACCCCTATTGCTGAACTGGGTTTTGCCGGTATTGCCGTAGGCGCTGCCATGAATGGCCTGCGTCCGATTGTAGAATTCATGACCTTTAATTTTTCATTGGTAGCTATTGATCAGGTGATTAATTCCGCGGCAAAAATGTATTCCATGTCGGGCGGACAGTTCAATATACCGATGGTATTTAGGGGCCCTACCGGAAATGCAGGACAATTAGGAGCACAGCACTCACAAAATTTCGAAAACTGGTTTGCTAACACACCCGGACTAAAGGTTGTAGTTCCCTATACGCCTTACGATGCGAAGGGGTTATTAAAGACTTCAATACGCGATAACGACCCTGTTATTTTTATGGAGTCTGAATTAATGTACGGTGATAAAGGTGAAGTGCCTGCCGAAGAATACCTGATTCCAATTGGTGTTGCCGATGTAAAGCGAAGCGGAACCGATGTTACTATCGTTTCATTTGGTAAAATCATGAAAGTAGCGTTGACAGCAGCTGCAGAATTAGAAAAAGAGGGTATCTCTGCAGAGGTTATCGATCTTCGTTCGGTAAGACCAATCGATTACGCTACCGTAGTAGCATCTATCAAGAAAACTAACAGACTGGTGATTGTAGAAGAAGCCTGGCCTTTATCTTCCATTGCATCTGAAATTACCTATCATATTCAGAAACACGCATTCGATTATCTTGATGCGCCTATTCACCGCATCAACAGTTTAGATGTGCCACTTCCTTATGCACCCACTTTAATAGACGCAATTCTACCCAGTGTATCTCGCACGGTAAAGGCTGCAAAAGCAGTGCTTTACAGGGATTAATACATCTATAAAAAATATGTAAATGCCGGAAGAAATTCTGGCCTTTTTCATTTTACGATTTTAGCAAAAGTACTTTCCACGCATCCTCAATGTTACCTTGCTGCAAAAACTGTTGGGCAAGCAAATGCCTCGCTTCCTCACCCTTATTCTCGATCGCAATCCATGCAGCGGATGATTTAAAAAGAGAAACACTTTCTTCATCAGGCAGCTTTTCAGCATTTCCAAGCCTACCCAGATCATTCCCGGTTAGCACTTTGCTATTGCGCACATGTAAAGGAATATTATCGAAGCCAATACCAATTTTCTCATTGGGCTTAGGCACCACAAATACACTATTCCCGCTGGCCCTGCAATAATAATCTGAACCCATTCGTGCCACAGCATCTAACCTATGTGGATTTACTCTTCCATCCGCATCGATAATTTCTTCACTTACATGAAAAAGCAACACCTCACATATCACCAGATTCCCAGCTCCGCCTTCACTGCCTAAAGGAATTACCTGGTTGACTTTGCATTCAAATGCCACTTTCGATTCGCCCACACGCGGAGGCTTTACCCGCAGTGAGGGTACCTCAGTAAAACCTGCCTTTTCAAATTCATTAGTTCCTTTCGGAAAATCACAACTGGAAAGTGAGGCCTGTTCTACCATATCATAGGAAATTATATTAATCACCACCTCGGGCACTTCCAGCACGTTTTGTAAAGTATGTTTAGTGCTATTGTCCCTCACTCTTCGCGAAGGTGAAAACACCAGTATGGGTGGATTCATACTAAACATGTTGAAGAAACTAAACGGACTTAAATTGATATTTCCTTGGCCATCTGTTGAACTAACAAAGGCAATTGGTCTGGGAGATACTGTGCCCTGCAGATAGCCTTGTAATTTGGGAACAGGAATACTTTTAGGATCGATTGTAATCATAAAAACATTATTTAGCGGGAAGCACTTTACCTGCGCATTCACCAAAGCCAATTCGCAAACCATCGCGCTGTGCATAACCTTTAAGAATCAATGTGTCACCATCATCCAGAAACTGGCGTTGGATGCCATCTGTCAAAGACAAAGGACGTTGACCATTCCACGTAAGCTCCAGTAATGAACCATAAGAATCGGGTGAAGGACCACTGATTGTGCCTGAAGCATACAAATCTCCAACCTGCACATTGCAACCATTGACTGTATGATGTGCCAATTGTTGGTTCATACTCCAGTACATATATTTAAAATTGGTTCTGGATATTAACGCTGCTTCTGAATTTTCCGGTTTTAAGAATACTTCAAGATTAATGTCAAAATTATTATTGCCCTCAGTAGCCAGGTAAGGAAGAACTTTGGGATTCTGTTCAGGGCTCTTCACCCGAAAGGGCTCCAGTGCATCTAAAGTAACTATCCAGGGTGAAATTGTTGAGCCAAAATTCTTTCCTAAAAATGGACCTAACGGAACGTACTCCCATTGTTGAATATCACGTGCTGACCAATCGTTAAATAATACTAATCCAAAAATATGCTCTTCGGCTTCCTTCACTGTAATAGAACTTCCAAGTGAGGTTTCAGTGCACGTGATGAAAGCAACTTCCAATTCAAAATCCAATTTTTTTGTAGCACCAAAAACCGGAGTATCAGAATCGACTGGTTTGAGTTGTCCTTTAGGCCGATTAATGGGTGTTCCTGAAACAACAATCGAAGACGCGCGCCCATGATATCCAATGGGCAAATGCTTCCAATTGGGAAGTAATGCGTTCTTAGGATCGCGGAACATTGCGCCTACATTCGTGGCATGCTCCTGACTGCTATAGAAATCAGTGTAATTGCCAACGCGCACCGGCATCTGCATTTCCACTTCTTTCATATGAAACAAGGCCAACTCACGCGCAACCAGGTTTGATTTTAACTCATCATTATCATGTCTTAATAGTTCAGAAATGCGCTGCCGCACTTCACGGCCCTTCCTCCTGCCAAGTGCAAGAAAAAATACCCACAGGCAAACCTAATCCATCGAGGAAACCATTTTCATGGAGATAGACTAAATCCAACACATAATCTCCAATTGCCACACCAGCAACTGAAGAAAGATAGTCTGTTTTAAAAACGCCAAAAGGTAAATTCTGAATTGGAAAATCTGAATTGGCGGGTACTTCCACCCAACTTTTTAATGCAGGATTATTTGCTTCTATCATACTACTCAAAAATAAGGCTTATTTTACTCGCTGAAATGAAAAACGCCACAAGATTGCCAAAAGAATTTGAGGAACGCATGGCTGCCATGCTTGGCGCTGATTTCAATTCGTTTCTGGAAAATCTGAATATTCCGCCTCCTGTGAGTGTACGCGTAAATCCCAATAAACAATCATCTGTTGAAGGTGCTTTTGTGCCATGGAGTAAGTATGGAAGGTATT
>JALOMN010000289.1 GCA_025455445.1 Cyclobacteriaceae bacterium | reverse complement strand
AAATGTTTTTAAATGCACTCTTTTTTGGTTCGTTAATTTCGATGCCATCCAATTTTGGTGAAGAGTAGGTGAGTAATGGTAAGATGGAATAAGTTTTTTATGAAATAATCTGAGTTTAAAAAAACTGAAATTCCTAACTATCAAACTATTTTCAGAAAATGTTCATCTTGCCGACAAAGTGAAATCAGGTGAGGCGAATATTTTTTCTGGTAATTCTCATTTTTGTTGCTGGCAGCCTGTTTGGTCAGCAATTATATACAGGCATTGTGGTTGATTCGGCTAAACAAGAAAACCGGAAAGGTTACCGCCACATCTCCTGCCGGAAGCTTTATGATTTATGCGCAGAAATCAGATACACTGATATTTACTGCAATTGGTTATGTGCCGATGGAACTTCCGTTGTTGTTTGAAGAAAACTCTTTGTTTGTGATGTTGCGTGAAGATAAAATCTGGCTGAATGAAGTGGTCATTAAGTCTACCCGTTTATACCCCAACAAAGTGGAAGAGCGAACTAAAACCGCACCACGCACCATGAGTCCTTTGGAAGGCATTTTTTCACCATTCGATTATTTCTGGAGTTTGGAACGGGAAAAGCGAAAACTCACGAAGATTGTAGAAGAAAATAATCGCACCCAAACATACCGTCAGGTAATTACCGATCCAGACGTTAAGAAAATTATGATGGAGGATTACGAAGTTACCGAAGAGACTTATTACCAGCTTGTAGTGCAATTCAATCAACAGCAGGGTCATGTGCATTATTTTACTGATCCAGACGCCATCATGGAGTCATTGCATGCTTTCTTTCAGAAAACACTGTTAAAATGAACCCGGCCGGGTTTTTTATTTGGTATTGACTGTGTTAAGCAGAATTAACACCTGTGTCGTCTTTTTACGCAAATAAACCCTATCTTTGCGCCCTCAAATTGAAAAAAGAATAGGAATACACGATTTATGGAAGTAAGTAAAATTAGAAACATCGCGATTATCGCCCACGTTGACCACGGAAAAACTACCCTGGTAGATAAATTATTGCATGCAGGACACGTTTTTAAGGATCACGAGCACCCGGGTGAATTAATCATGGACAGCAATGACCTGGAGCGTGAGCGCGGTATTACAATTTTGGCTAAAAACGTATCTGTACGATACAAAGACTATAAAATCAATGTAATTGATACACCCGGCCACAGTGATTTTGGCGGAGAAGTTGAGCGTGTTTTAAATATGGCTGACGGATGTCTTTTGCTTGTTGATGCCTTCGAAGGTCCTATGCCCCAAACTCGCTTCGTGTTGCAGAAGGCTCTGCAGTTGGGTTTAAAACCAATCGTGGTAATTAATAAAGTTGACAAAAAGAACTGTACTCCTGATGAAGTGCACGAATCGGTGTTTGATTTAATGTTTGCGTTGGATGCTACTGAAGATCAATTGAATTTTCCGACATTCTATGGTTCCGCAAAGCAAGGTTGGATGAGCAGTGATTGGAAGACACCCACCACTGATATAACAGCGCTGATAGAAGGAATCATTGAACATATTCCAGCTCCTAAAATTGATGAAGGAACAACTCAGGTGCTGATTACCTCTTTAGAATATTCTTCTTTCGTGGGGCGTATTGCTATTGGAAGAATTCAGCGCGGAAGTGTAAAGGCCGGGCAGCAGATCGCATTAGTAAAAAGAGAAACAGGAGCGATTGTAAAATCACGTATCAAAGAAGTATACGTATTTGAGGGCTTCAATAAAATAAAACAAGAAGAAGTGAAGGCCGGAGAAATCTGTGCCTTAGTTGGCCTGGAGGGTTTTGAAATTGGTGATACTGTGGCGGATGTTGATAAGCCAGAGGCATTAAAGTCAATCGCTATTGATGAGCCTACCATGAGCATGCTTTTCACTATTAACAATTCTCCGTTCTATGCCAAAGAAGGAAAATTTGTTACTTCTCGCCACATAAAAGATCGCCTTGAAAAGGAGCTTGAAAAAAATCTTGCTTTGCGTCTTGGTGAAACAGGCTCGGCAGATAGCTTCATGGTGTTTGGTCGTGGCGTACTTCACTTATCTGTGCTGATTGAAACCATGCGCAGAGAAGGATATGAACTTCAGATTGGCCAGCCGCAGGTAATTTTCCGCGAGATTGATGGCGTTAAGTGCGAACCAGTAGAAGAATTGACAATCGACTTGCCTGAGACCGTTGCCGGTAAAGCTATCGAGACAGTTACCCAGCGCAAAGGTGAAATGTTGAACATGGAGCCTAAAGGCGATCGAATGATCTTGAAATTCCTGATTCCTTCACGTGGAATTATGGGCTTGAGAAATTACTTGTTGAACGTAACTGCTGGTGAAGCTGTAGTAACACACCGCTTTAAAGAATATCAACCTTACAAAGGTGAAATTCCTGGTCGTATAAATGGTTCATTGATCGTAATGGAACAAGGAGAAGCAATTCCTTACAGCTTGCACAACCTGCAAGACCGTGGTAAATTTTTCATCAATCCTGGAGAACCTGTTTACGAAGGACAGGTTATCGGAGAGCATAGCCGTGGCGGAGATTTAGTGATTAACGTCACTAAGACCAAGAAACTTACAAACATGCGCGCTTCAGGTTCTGATGAGAAAATGAAAATAGCTCCTCCACTCAAACATACCCTCGAAGAAGCATTGGAATATATTCAGGCTGACGAGTACGTGGAGGTTACACCTAAATCAATTCGCTTGCGTAAGATTTTCCTGAATGAAAATGATCGTAAGCGCGATCGAAACAAGTCGATGTCGAATGCCTAGAATTGTTTTTTTTCTTAGTCTGCTGTTGTTGGTTTTTTCATCCGCGGTAGCGCAAACTCCCAAATGGAAAAGCTTGGAAGTTGAAGCCGATACACTGTTGAACCGGCAGGATTACCTGGGTGCAATTAAACTTTATACGAAAGTAATAAAGGCATCAAAGCTGCAAGAGCGCGATGATTATGCCGCAGTGTATAAGAGAGGTTTATCCTACTACAGCAGCGCAAACTTCACAAAGGCAATTGAAGACATGAATGTGTTCATTCCAAAATTTCCAGATAGTTTTCAGGGCCATGTACTTAGGGCATTGTCATACCGCGAATTAGATGATACCGAAAATCAACTCAGCGATGTAGAAGAAGCTTTTCGCATCAGTAGGGGTGATGCCCAAATTATGAGATGGCGCGCCTCTTTATATCTTGAATTAAGCAAATATCAGGAAGTGATTAATGATTTAACCATTCTGAAACTTGTGCAGGATGATTCAGAAATAGAGTCGAACCTGGCATTTGCCTACTATTCTTTAGGCAAGCCAGACAGCGCATTTATGGCCTTAAATAAATCCATTGAACTTGAGCCCACGTATTTACCTGCGTATTTGTATGGCGGGTCTTTTGCATTGCAGGAATCTGACTTCGAACTGGCCTTGAAATATTTAAACATTGCCTTGCGCCTGGAGCCGGATAACTATACTGCCTGGTTTTATAAGGGAATTGCATTGATTGAATTAAAGCAAGAAGATAAAGGCTGCAGTTGTTTACAAAAGGCATTTTATGGCGGTGTGGATGATGCAGGTGACTACCTGAAACAATACTGTTTTGGTGAGGAGGATTAGCTAATCCTTTGTTAAAACTCTGTTGGGTTTTTGTATTTTTGCGCATGCCTGAGCAAATATTAATCCTCGATTTTGGTTCACAATATACACAGCTTATTGCGCGCAGAGTGCGTGAATTAAATGTGTATTGTGAAATACATCCTTACAATCATATCCCTGAAATAACGCCCCAAATAAAAGGGGTTATTCTTTCCGGAAGCCCTTGTTCTGTTCGCGATACCGGAGCACCTGACATTAACCTTGATTTGTTCTCACACATACCTTTATTGGGAGTTTGTTACGGAGCACAATTGATAGCACAGAAAAGCGGTGGATCTGTGTTACCCTCACAGATCAGAGAATATGGCCGCGCGAGATTGACAACGGTTGATCATCATAACGAGTTACTCAAAGAAATTTCT
>JALOMN010000288.1 GCA_025455445.1 Cyclobacteriaceae bacterium | reverse complement strand
GGTAAGCTTCCGCTCAATCTCAATGCAAACTATTTCTATAATGTTGTTTCACCCACTTTTGGAGCTACTTCACAACTAAGAATTGCGGCAGTTTTATTATTACCAACCAGCGCTCATAAGAAATAAGATGGAAAATCAAACTATTAAATACTGACACGGTACTTTATGTACCTTCTGATGTGGAGTCATTTTTTCAGAACGATGAGGAAGTTAAGGAAAGGTATGCCAATCGATTCTGGCTCAGTGTGGGTAACGGTTACAAACTAAATCACAATCTCAAATTTGAAATCATTTATCATATACAGCAGTCCGGAAATACAATCACAACAGAGGAGATTCAGACTGAAGTGATTATGCATTTTATAGTAAAACATACTATTCATAGGATTAAACAGGAGTCCGAAAAGTGAATGACCTTGCCATCAGCACGTTGATATAAAGACAACACCTGATAGGTTGAACGATTCATCACGATCATTAAGCCTCATACCTATTGTTAAGTATACTTCCGATTCAATGACATTAATCATTCTTATTTAATAAGATCTGATTCATTTTTACCAAGAAACACATTTCACATAAATGACCTAATAACATAAATTATCAATCATGAAAAAGCTCATTATCACGTTATCATTGCTTGTCCTGCTTGTCCATAGTCAGGCACAGGATCAAAAAGTATATAGTACCACTTCCGTTGAATATCTGTTCAGCTGGTCGGACGCAAGTAATAATGGACAAGATCTAAATGGTCCCGTTCGTTTTGCCCCGGTCTTCAACTTTCAGAATGCAGTGAACAAAGATTTCTCCGAAAAAGCAGGTCTCTTCCTGGGGTTGTCATTAAGCAACGTGGGCTTCATTTATGACGAGGATGAATTCACCCGCAAAAAAGTGCGCTCTTATAACCTGGGCATCCCGGTTGGTATTAAAATTGGAGACATGAATGGCACTTATTTTTATGGAGGGTATGCCGTTGAGTTTCCGTTGAATTACAAAGAGAAAACGTTTATCAATGAAGAGAAAACCAAATTCAGCACCTGGTTTTCTGAAAGAACTCCGATCCAGCAATACGTAATGGCGGGCATACAATTTCCGTATGGTCTCAATATTAAATACAGGTATTATTTCACGGACTTCTATAAGCAAGGATATACGGATTCTTCCGGACAGCCCTACGCCAATTTCAGTGGCAATGCCATGGTGATTTCGCTAGGGTTAACCTTGTTCAGAGGAACGGAATTCGTCTATGAGTAAGTGATTGACAGAATCTTAAATGGGATATCAGTTTGAGCTACTCGATAACTGACTTTCCTAAGATTGATGTAACTCTACTTATTAAGAATCAGCATAAATGAAAAATTTCAAAAATGCAGGGAAATTTAAATAGTGGGAAGGAGTACAAACTAGTCATCCGCTTCAATTAATACTACTAAGTTGTCCTACACCTCAGAGGTGTAGGACAACTTAGCAAATCACTTTCATGTTTCTTTGATTTGACTGCGTGAATGGAACTAAGCATTCGTGTAACAACAAATTCATTCTGGCAAGCGAGTAACAAATTTTAAAGATTCAACGAAAGCCGGGATCCGTGTAATGGGTTATTAATAACCAGCGCAACATTTTAGAATTCAGTATCAGTCATCTTCTGCGGTGTGCAGATAGTATAGGCGTGAATAAAAAATATCATCGGTACACTAACCGATGTCGTCTAATAAGAATGATTTTTATCACGTTAATTTTGATTTTACCAATCAAAATTCAATCAGTTCGGTGATATAAGTCATGTTTCCGGATGCTGGCTATGGTTATCTTCGTGACGCTTATTAAACAAAAAAAACAATCATCAGACTGTTCCGTGCATAACATTAACAATCCTAAACTCAACCAAGGTTCTTAATTCCGAAAGTCATGAAAACGAGGAATTTATTCTTCAACCCAGATCACCTGCTGCTTCTTGTGCTTTTATTTTTCATTGCAAACAACGCACTTGCACAGGAAACCGCTGAGGAAGAATTCAAGCCAAAAATCAGGGGTGCCATCATGATGGCCAACTCACATGTGCCAAAGTCATTTGAAGGTGACAAGAAAATTGCCATCATTCCTACGTGGGGTGTTGATGTGGACTACTTCTTTCATCCCCGCTGGTCCGTGGCTATACAGAGCGACATAAAACTGCAGGATTTTGAAGTGAAAGTGGAAGATAAAGAATTGGAACGCATCAATCCCGTTGCGTTGGCTGGCGTGATTCATTATCACGCATTACGGCACTGGTCATTCTATGTTGGGCCAGGTATTGAGCTGGAAAAAAGTGAAAATTTATTCCTGGTGCGGGCCGGCACGGAATACAGTTTTGAGATCAGCGAAGATTTTGAAATAGCCCTCAACCTGCTTTACGAGAACAAGGATGATGTCTATGATACCTGGACGTTTGGTATCGCTTTCAACAAAAAACTATGGCAAAAAAAGTAGTGTAAAATTTAATCTGATAATTCATGACAAATAAAACCTAACCTTCACTAAAGAATCTATACTATCATCTCAAACAAAAAATAAATTTTAAAAAACAAACTAGTATGAAAAAGTATCTCACACAAAAAGAAATATTCGGGTTGGCACTGCCTGTTGTATTTCTGTTCCTTTCAGTGGGCGCATTTGCACAAGGCACACCGGTGCCGGTGACCAAGACAATGCCCGATTCAACTAAAATGACCTATAACCAGATTTCAAAAGCAGCTGGGATATACGTCTATCCTGCAAAAGGTCAAAGCCAGAACCAACAAAAGAAAGATGAATACGAATGTTACGTATGGGCCATTGATCAATCGGGCATCGACCCGTTGAATACGCCTAAAGTAGAAGCGCCCGCTCCGGAAACCGGACCCACCGGTGGCGCAGTAGTAGGCGCTGCGAAAGGCGCAGCGGCAGGTGCGGCCATTGGCGCAATAGCGGGTGATGCAGGAAAAGGTGCAGCCATAGGTGCAGCCGCAGGTGCGATGCGAGGCCGGCAACAAGGAAAGCAGGCACAGGCACAGGCCAATCAGCAAGCACAGGCACAGGCTTCTGCCCAGGAGCAGGCAATGAAAGACAGCTTCAAAAAAGCGCTTTCCGTATGCCTCGAGGGTAAAGGATACACAATTAAATAATTAGTAATTGAAATTTAGACTTTAACTAAGATGAAAAAATATATCATACTCATGGCTTTGGTTGCCGGGCTGTTTGCTGCCTGCACACCAAACAATTCAAAAAAACAGGCCGAAAATGTGGACGTGGTTAAGAGCTACGTTACTGCAGTTGAAAATCTTGATTTTGAATCGATGGATAAATTACTGGATGATAAATACATGGGTCTGGGACCCTCCTATGGCGATACGATTTATAAAGATCAGGCCATCGAAAACTGGAAATACTATGTAGAAAATCTCTATGAAAAAATTGAGTACACACGCAAACAATTTGCACCGGTTACCATTGCGGAAGGTGATGCAAAAGGTGAATGGGTGGCAAACTGGTCTGAAATGCACATAGTATTCAAAGACGGTGCCGGTGAAGTAACCCTTTGGGCGAACACCAATTATATGATCGAAAACGGAAAAATAGTCCGGAGTCTTACGCTCTACAACGAAGCGGATGCACTCAGGCAATTAGGATATCAAATGGTTAGTGTTGAAGAATAGGTTACTGGTGACTTTAAAAGATGCATGGGTGCACTTGAAAAGTTGAAATACTTTTTTTAACA
>JALOMN010000287.1 GCA_025455445.1 Cyclobacteriaceae bacterium | reverse complement strand
CATTCACCTGAACTGGCCTGTAATGACCAGACGCCAGTTTGACTTCAACACATTTACGTTTGGTGAAACACCCAATGCAAATTATGAAAAGCAGGTTGCAGAGCTTGTTCAGTTCTTTATTGAAGCTAAAAACTACGGACTAGTTACCAGTAAGGAAGCGAACCTGAAGTTTGATGCGATGCAAGGACTGTTTGATGGAAGCAAGACATTGTTTATCCATGCAAATACATCAAAGGAAATAGTGGAGTCAGTTCGTTTTGCGCAGCGCGCAGGTGTGCCTCGAATTACGATGTTAACAGAAAGTGCGGCATTATACGTGGCAGACTTCCTGAAGGAAAACAAGATTCCGGTCATCATCCCTGAGACTCATAACCTTCCGGGACGTATTGACGATGACATTGATTTACCTTACAAGTTGCCAGCACTGTTAACCAAAGCAGGTGTGCAGGTGTCGTTGTCTTCGACCGGTGCATTGCACGGTGGTCGCAACCTGGCATTCTATGCGGGCACAGCCGCAGCTTACGGCATGGATAAAGAGGAGGCATTGAAAACTATCACTTCCAATACAGCTAAAGCATTGGGAATAGATAAGCGTGCAGGAACGATAGAAGTAGGCAAAGATGCTACCCTGTTTGTATCGGCTGGCGATGCGCTTGACTATAGAACCAACAAACTTTCGCACGCCTTTATCAGCGGCAAGCTGGTAACACTCCCTGGCAACCAGGAAGAATTATATGAGCGTTACTCTAAAAGGTACGGACAGATGAAATAAGGTATAACGCAAAAAGTATTAGTTATAAATGACAGCTTTCAATGAAGGCTGTCATTTTTGTTTTAACCTATTCTTGGTGAGATAACGCACAATGCATTTTAACATGCACAGAAATTCAAGCCCAAACCATGATTAGTCTAAGCAGAGATTTTTTTAGGGTAAATTGTGATGTGACATTTAAGAAAAACTGATCTCTATCATAGTTTAAGCATCACGATATAGATACATTTAGTTCGGCCCTGTAACAGTTAATGACTACTAAAAATCGTCATCTTGCCGCCATTCTTTTTACGGACATCGTTGGCTATACCAGTATGATGCAACGAGATGAAAGGTATGCAGTGCGCATCATAAAGCAGTATAATCATGTATTGGAAAATGAAGTAACTAAATATGGAGGAGAAATATTAAATAATTATGGGGATGGCAGTCTGTGCACATTTATAAGTGTATTTGATGCCCTCAGTTGCGCGATTGAAATGCAACAAAATCTGCAGCAAGAACCAATCGTTCCTATGCGAATAGGACTTCATGTCGGTGAAATCTTTTTTGAAGACGATAAAGTACTTGGCGATGGCGTAAATGTTGCCTCGCGCATACAATCGCTCGGTATTGAGAATTCGATCTTGCTTTCAGCTGAGGTGCATCAAAACATAAAAAATCATCCTGAATTCGCCACGATTTCACTCGGCAAATTTGAGTTCAAGAATGTAAACGAACCAATGGAAGTATTTGCCCTCTTAAACCATGGGCTAAAAGTACCACTGATTAGTGAATTGAGTGGAAAGTTAAAATCAGAAGTCAGGAAGTCGTTTCCATTATTTACAACCAAATATATAATCTGGGTAGCCTTGTTGATATTGATTGCAGCTGGAATATTTGGTGGTCGCTGGTTATGGCAATCCAGATTTTCCGCTTCAAAATATTCGGAACAATCAATCGCGGTTCTGCCTTTTGTAAACCTGAGTAACGATGCAGAGCAGGATTATTTTAGCAACGGTATCACAGAAGATATTCTTAATCATTTGGTAAAGTTGCCCAACCTGAAAGTAAAATCGCGCACCTCTACCCTTCCTTATAAAGACACAAAAAAATCAATTAAAGAAATAGGTAAAGAATTGGGGGTGAATCATATTCTGGAAGGAACGGTTAGAAAAGTTAATCAAGATATCAGAGTAGTAGTGCAACTGATAGATGCTGAAAATGATATTCAGTTATGGTCAGAAACTTATGATAGGAAATTGGAAGACATTCTGGCTATTCAAACTGATATCGCCATACATGCGGCAAATGCGCTGGCGTTGCAGTTTACCAACAGTCAGTTTCGAACTGATAAATCAACTACAAAAAGCATTGTCGCTTATGATTATTTCATGCAATCGCGAGAGGCCTTTAACAATTCTGTAAGTGGAGAAAATAAACTTGCCTTGGCATTGTCGCTGATTAATAGGGCGATAGAATTGCAACCTGAATTTTCAAAAGCTCACGCACTTAAATCAAGAATATTCTTTCATTCAAGAGTAAACGGAGTAAGCGAAAATGAATGGAGGGATTCTTCCTTATGGTATGCTGAAAATGCAATTCACGCGGATAAAGATGACCCTGCCGGATACTTTGCGCGCAGCCAGGTAAACTATTACCTCGGAAATATAAAAATATACAGAGATGATTTAGAAAGATCTTTTGAGCTTTCACCAAATGACTATGAAATCCTTTTACAATATGGATATCAGCTATTGGATGAGAGAAAGGAAATTGGTGCAGAGTATATACTGCAGGCCATTGAAAGCAATTACAGTAATACTGACCCTCACTACTATCTGGCCTGGTCAGATGCGTTGGGTAATTTATTGGAAAGTGGATATCCAATCAGAGAACGCGTGATTCAAACCTGCATCCTTCGCTTTCCTTACTATACAAATGCAAGGTATGAGCTAGCATACTTATATCGACAAACCGGAGAATATGATAAGTCTCTCAATACCGCAAAAGCTACTTTCGATGAAAATCAGGATAATATAAATTCAGCAGATAATCTAGCCTGGTCTTACTTCATGGTTAAGAATTACGAACAATCGATTTTATATTGGTCGCGATATAAAGATTATGAATCAAGATTTAAAGACAGTACGCAGCGAATCACATTCCGTCATCGGCTAGGCATGGCCTATATGGCGAAGGGAGATTTAAAAACTGCCGACCGGCTATTTTCAGAACAATTGGTTATTCAGAAGGGAATGATAAGTAATCAAAGAAGTCGTGGCGTACAAAACAGCAGCATGGCTGGAGTTTATTATGATTTGGCTGTATGCGAAGCTTATTTTAATCATTATGAAGAGACTTTGGATGCTCTTGAAAAATCATTTTTCACCTACCATTATTTCTGGACATGGGGTTTAAAAAATGAACCATTATGGCAAAAATATATTCAGCGGGCTGAGTTTCAAAATCTTATAAAAAGAGCAGAAGAAATAGAGCTTTTTAAGAAGCATTCTTTCGAAAAAGCTTTACTAAAAATTAAACCCAACAAGGAAATAGAACGATTATTGAAATAATTAATTCCAAACAAACTAAATCTAATTCGAGTTATTACTATTTTGATGAATGCAATTTTCAATCAATTTTATATTAAATAATATAATGTTTAAGATAATGACTGAAAGCCAACCCTCGATATCAATTTATAATATCCGAATTGATGAACCCATCAATACACTCACCGATTTAATCGTGTCTGCCGTGTGTTTTTACGCATTCTTTCGATTGAAAAAAAGTGGACTTACCGGAAGAACACAACTCTATTTTCGGATGTATTTTCTGTTATTGGGAATTGCCACGTTATTTGGCGGTATCATCGGTCATGGCTTTCTTTATGTCTTTTCTTTCGCATGGAAATTACCTGGTTGGATAGTGAGCATGCTTAGCGTAGCATTTATTGAACGTTCCTCGATCGAGCACGCAAAACC
>JALOMN010000286.1 GCA_025455445.1 Cyclobacteriaceae bacterium | reverse complement strand
GGAAAAATGCTGGCTTCTGATCATGAAGGTGTGCGTCCGGATATGTTAATACTGGGTAAAGCGTTATCGGGTGGAGTATTTCCTGTTTCAGTTGTACTGGCCGATGATGAAATTATGCTCGTGATCAAGCTTCCTGTTTCGGTAGTATTGGCTGATGATGAAATTATGCTCGTGATCAAACCCGGTGAGCATGGTTCTACTTTTGGAGGCAATCCGCTTGCCAGCGCAATAGTGATTGAAGCGATTCAGGTGATAAAGGATGAGCAACTGGCATATAATGCTGAGCGCATGGGCATTGTATTCCGTGAACGGATGAATGCTATCCGAGAAAAAACGGATATCATCACACTCGTACGTGGCAAAGGGTTGTTAAACGCGATCGTGATTAACGATTCACCTCAAAGCGAAACCGCGTGGAATCTTTGTTTGAATTTTGCAGAAAACGGGTTGCTCGCAAAACCTACACATGGAAACATCATTCGATTAGCGCCACCACTGGTGATTACCGAAGATCAAATGCACGAGTGTTGTGATATTATCGAAAAATGCCTCGTGCATTTTGTAAAATAAGCAGCACGCACTCGGTTAGTAAATAATTTTCAGATCGATTAACTCTTTTCTCAATTGCTCGGGTGATTGAAAATGTATGCCGGGCAAGCCTACTGCTTTGGCACCGTCAATATTTCGCAGACTGTCGTCAATAAAAAGAGCTTTTGCTGGAGTTACTTGATAGCGGTCAAATAATATCTGAAAAAATTCCGGAAATGGCTTTCGGGTTTTCTCATGCCCGGAAACTACGATGCCTTCAAACCAATGGAGAAATTCAAATTGTTCGAGTGCCCACGGAAAGGTTTGTTCCGACCAGTTGGTAAGTGCATACAGGCGATGCTGCTTTTGATCTTTAATCTGCTTAAGAATTTCTACCGTTCCGTGGATGGGTCCGTTCATGGTTTCCTGCCAGCGACCATACCAGGCGCGTATAGCAAATTCATGTTCCGGAAATTTTTGAAGGAGTTCTTCCGTTGCTTCTTCAAAGGGTCTGCCTGCATCTTGTTTTTCATTCCACTCATGGGTGCAGATATTTTCAAGAAACCAGGTAATTTCTTCTTCGGTTTTGAAAATCTTGCGATACAAGTGGCGAGGATTCCAATCAATAAGCACTGCGCCTAAATCGAAAATGATCGTGTCGATAGTATTGTTCATGAGTAAGGTTTTATTTATCCGGAAAGGCCCACTCTAAAAAGTGAGGTAATGCTTCACCCCAGGTTTCCAGGTTGTGTTGACCATCTTCCAGTTCCAGGTATTGAATATCATGAAAAGGTCTGTAGCCTTTCTTGGTAAGTTCTACAATCAGATCAAGAGTGTCGTCAATGGAGTCGATCACGCCATTTTTATTCCGATCGCTTTGTTCATCTTTTTGTCCGGTTTGAAACCAGAACTTCAGTCCTTTTTTATATCGGCCGCTGCGAATCACATTATGCATAATTCGGTCGCGGTGTTCCGAATAAAGCCTGCTTTTGGCATCGCGTTTTCGCCACCAGAATGAGCCACTAAAGGCACCTACCTTGCCAAAATAATCAGCATGATGCCACGCAATGTCAGTAGCCGATAAACCACCCAATGAAAAACCAGCAATCGCATTATCAGCCGGATTTTTTGAAATAGGATAACGATAATGAATATAGGGAATCAGCTCCGTCATGATAAACTTCGAATATTGCTTTGCCCTGGCGCCACGACCTTTAAAATCTTCTCTGCTAGCCACGCCATATTCCTGCATACGGTCACCCGCATGCACGGCAACTACAATCAGGTCTTTGATTTTTTTTGTTTGCTTAAGTTTCTCCAGTGTGGTTTTCAAATGGATGGCACTGCTGTCCTGCCCGTCATTTAAAATCAGCAGTGGATACTTATGTTGAGTTTTTTCATATTGAAAAGGAAGGAAAATTTCTACTATCGTATCTCGCTCAAGCAATTTTGAATGAATGTCCGTCAGTTTCTCGATATGATAATGGTGTGTGTGAGGCAATGAGAAATAATTTTTTTGTTAATTGATAGTGCAATAAGAAGGTTTATTCCGATTTTTCACGCAAAGATGCAAAAATAGAAGTTTACTATAATCTAAAATCACATGCCACACGAACATTATCATAGATGGTACTCACCCCGCCTAAGTCGAGATATAGAAGTGCTTGCCTTTGGCACGCGCGGATATCCGGTCATTCTATTTCCTACTTCCATGGGGCATTTTTACGAGAACAAAGATTTCAAGCTTATTGATAGCGTAAACTGGTTTTTGGATGAAGGGCTGATAAAAATTTATTGTCCGGATGGTATTGATGAAATGAGCTGGTATAACAGGGGAATACATCCGGCTGATCGGGTAAAAAATCATATCTGGTATGATCAAATGTTATTGCACGAACTGGTGCCATTGGCGCAGCGCGAAACTGGTGTGGGTCGTGTAGCCACAGCCGGATGCAGTTTTGGTGGATATCATGCGACTAATTTTGCTTTCAGGCATCCTGAGGTGGTGAAGTATGTATTCAATATGGGTGCAGCTTTTGACATCCGCGATCAGATGGATGGTTATTATGATGACAACGTGTATTTCAATAACCCGATGGATTATTTACCCAATGCGCATAACGATTTTTTCTACGACATGTTTGTGGTGCTTGGCACAGGTACGCAAGACATGTGTTGGAATGCCAACGAACGCATGGCTGAAATTTTGCGCAACAAGGGAATCAATCATTGGCTTGACGTAAGGCATAATGCAAATCACGATTGGCCTGTATGGAAAGAGATGTTTCCACATTACCTGTCATTGATACGATAAGGGCATGCGGCTAACCCTGGCAGCCATCTACTTTTTAGTTACATTAAATGCCTCAGCATCTATACAAGGCGGAGAAGCCATTGAAGCAGGGGGTATCAAACAATGGATTCAGTATAGTGGTCCGAGTGAAAAAGCACCGGTTTTACTTTTTATTCATGGTGGTCCGGGTAATTCAGTAATCAGCTATGCAGATAAGTTTACCAAGCAACTCAGGCAACATTTTATAGTAGTGCTTTGGGATCAGCGCGAAAGCGGAAAAACCGCTGAACTCAATAAATCTAATAAGCCGCTAACCGTTGAAATATTTATTAATGATGCCATCGAAGTAATTAGCCATCTTCAGAAAAAATTTTCGCAGCAGAAAATTTATTTGATTGGTCATTCGTGGGGAGGCTATTTAGGCTTGCGTGTAGCCGCACGCAGACCAGATTTGCTAAATGGATATTTTGCTTTGAGCCCGATGATCAATCAATTGGAAAGTGAAAGCCTTTCTTTAAAGGCTATGCAACAAAAGGCGATTGAGGAAAATAACAAAGAGGCACAGCAAGAATTGGCACAGGTGGAAATTCCGTTTAAAAATGGAGTTCAACTATACTATCATAGAAAATGGATTAGTAAACTGCAAGGGTCACCAGCCCCCACAAAAGACAAGGTTGAAAGTTGGGCTTCTACCTGGCTCAATTTATACAACGAGGCCTGTCAAACCAATTTTATTTCATTAGCCCCGCAATTGGATTGCCCCGTCTATTTTCTGATTGGCAGCCACGATTACCAGACTCATTTTTCACTTGCCGTAGCCTATTATCAAAAGCTGATTTCTCCGGAGAAAAAATTCTTCTGGTTTACCAATTCAGCACATAGCCCCAATATGACCGAGACTGCAAAGTTTGAAAAGACCATTATAGAAGGAATTTGTTCTCTAAATTCTCATGTGCTCAGATGGCAAACTTTAACAATAAAATGCCTTAATTCACACAAGTATTATTACATTGAACTAAAACAGATTTTTGAACTATAAATTTTATCCAATGAAAAAGATAGGAGTATTACATGGTATGGAACGCACGTTTCCGGAGGCCTTTGTGGAGCGAATTAATAAGATGGGGTTGAGTAATATAAAGGCAGAGCATGTGCTGGTGGATATGGTGCAGCAAGGTGAGCCCACTGATTACGCGGTGATTATTGACCGCATTTCGCAAGATGTGCCGTTTTACAGAGCCTATCTGAAAAACGCTGCCATATCGGGTACTGCGGTTATTAACAACCCATTCTGGTGGAGTGCAGACGAAAAGTTTTTTAATAATGCGCTTGCAGTTAAGCTAGGTGTGCCGGTACCAAAAACTGTATTACTCCCTTCTCATGAACGCCCCACCGATACGGGTGAAGCTTCATTTAGTAATCTGCAGTTTCCTTTAAGCTGGGAAAAGATTTTTGAACACATTGGCTGGCCAGCATACATGAAGCCGCATGCAGGGGGCGGTTGGAAGAGTGTATATAAACTGAATAATCAGGACGATTTCTTCAGG
Organism: Cyclobacteriaceae bacterium; assembly: GCA_025455445.1. Classification (GTDB taxonomy): domain Bacteria; phylum Bacteroidota; class Bacteroidia; order Cytophagales; family Cyclobacteriaceae; genus ELB16-189. The sequence continues at coordinate 1,471 of JALOMN010000286.1, read as the reverse complement.
TCATATAGTGAAACAGGTCAGTTGGTGATGATGTTGCAGGAAGAAATCATCTTTGAAGATTATTTCCGTTGCTATTGCCTGGGCGGTAAGTATGTGCGCATCATGCAATATGAACCACGCAACCCGCATCATTTGCGCTATCAAAGTGCGCGCGGAGCCGCATCCGAAAAATTACTTAAAACAATTCATGACCATGTACTCACGCTGTGCCATGCGCTAGGTTATGATTTCAATACCGTGGAGATGGCTGTGCGCAATGGAGTGCCTTATGCGATCGACTTCTGTAACCCTGCGCCAGATGCTGATGTACATTCAGTAGGTCAGGAAAATTTTGATTGGGTAGTAGAGCATTCCGCAAAAATGGCGGTTGAAAGAGCACAGGCACAACAGCCAGGAAAAGATAATCTAACCTGGGGCACTTTCGTCACTTCAGCGGTCGCAAAAGAAGAAAAGAGCAATAAGGCTGCTGCACCTGCTAAGAAAGAAGTAAAAAAAGCACCTGCCTCTAAAACAACTAAAAAGTAATCGCTGCCATAATCAAATAGTCTATGGAAAAATTTACGCTGGGGGTTGAAGAAGAATACATGGTGATAGATCCCAATACCCGTGAACTCACCTCCCACGATCAGAAAATTGTTGAGATTGCCTCGCACGTCATTAACGATAGTGTAAAAGCAGAAATGCATCAGGCAGTGGTTGAAGTAGGCACCAGTATTTGTAAAGATGTAGGTGAGGCTTATAATGAAATCAGGAAACTGAGGCGTGTGGTTGCCGATGTAGCCAGTTCATTGAATCTGCGAATAGGTGCTTCAGGTACTCACCCTTTTTCACATTGGAGCAAGCAGTTGATAACACCGAATCCACGCTATGATGAAATCGTGCAGGAGATGCAGGAAGCAGCACGCTCAAATCTGATTTTTGGTTTGCACGTGCATGTCGGTATTGCAGATAAGAACATGGCTATTCACATTATGAATACCGTGCGTTATTTCTTGCCGCACGTATATGCGCTTTCATGCAATTCGCCTTTTTGGGAAGGACGGAATACAGGTTTTAAATCGTTTCGCACAAAAGTGTTTGATAAATTTCCGCGCACAGGTATACCTGATCGGTTTGAAAGTTGGGATGATTTTAAAAATTATGTGAATCTACTTATCAAAACCAATTGCATTGATAATGCGAAGAAAATCTGGTGGGATGTGCGCGTACACCCGTTTTTTGACACCATTGAATTTAGAATTTGTGATGTGCCCATGCGCGTAGAAGAAACCATTGCGATCACCGCAGTATTTCAGGCGTTGGTGGTGAAGTTGTATAAACTGCGGTTGCAGAACATGAGTTTTATTATGTACACACGAGCGCTCATCAATGAAAATAAATGGCGTGCCTCACGCTATGGTTTAGATGGCAAGCTCATCGATTTTGGCAAACAGGTGGAATTAGATACGCGGGTGCTTATTCTCGAATTACT
>JALOMN010000285.1 GCA_025455445.1 Cyclobacteriaceae bacterium | reverse complement strand
CCTTTGAATCGGGTTATCTCTGGCTTGCTGCCCAGTTTGTTCATCGCCTGCTGTTTCTCTTCATCGCTATAGCAGTAGATCGTTTCCTTTTTATTGCGCACACGAAACAGCGGTGTTTCTAAAATGTAAACATGTTCTGCTTTTACTAAATCAGGAAAAAACTGCAGAAAAAATGTCATCAGCAACAGGCGTATGTGCATGCCATCCACATCGGCATCGGTGGCGATAATAACTTTGTTATAGCGCAGGCCGTCCATTCCGTCTTCGATATTCAACGCATGTTGCAACAGGTTAAACTCTTCATTTTCGTACACCACTTTTTTGGTAAGGCCGTAGCAGTTCAATGGCTTTCCGCGCAAGCTGAATACTGCCTGCGTTTCTACATTGCGTGATTTGGTAATGGAACCACTGGCGGAGTCACCTTCTGTGATAAAAATCATTGACTCTCCTCCCTTTACGCCTTTTTCATCGTCAAAATGGAAACGGCAGTCGCGCAGTTTTTTATTGTGAAGATTTGCTTTCTTGGCTCGTTCATTGGCCAGTTTTTTTATACCGGCAATTTCTTTGCGCTCACGCTCTGACTGCAAAATTCTTTTTAACAATGCATCGGCAGTAGAAGGATTCTTATGCAGGTAAATCTCGAGCTCCTTTGAAACAAAATCACCAACAAAGTTTTTAACCGTAGCACCCTCAGGCGCCATATACATAGAACCCAGTTTGGTCTTGGTTTGCGACTCGAATACAGGCTCCTGCACACGCACAGCAATGGCCGCAATGATACTGGCCCGGATATCAGAAGCATCAAAATCTTTCTTATAGAAATCGCGCACCCCGCGCACAAGTCCTTCGCGGAAGGCTGCCAGGTGCGTGCCCCCCTGAGTGGTATTCTGTCCGTTTACGAATGAATAATATTCTTCGCCATACTGACTGCCATGGGTAAGCGCTACTTCAATATCATCTCCTTTAAAATGAATTATCGGATAGCGAATATCATCGATATCAGATTTTTGCTTGAGCAGATCAAGCAGACCATCTTTAGAATAAAATTTTCGGCCATTGTAATTGATGGTAAGGCCGGCATTTAAAAATGCATAGTTCCACATCAAATCATCCAGATACTCCGGAATGAAATGATAGTTTTTGAACATCGTATTGTCGGGCTCAAACTCTACCAGCGTACCGTTACGTTCATCGGTCTTGGTTTCTTTGGCATCTAAAGTGAGTACACCCTTTTTAAATTCAGCAAGTTTGGTTTTGCCTTCGCGGAAAGCCTGCACTTTAAAATAATTTGAAAGCGCATTGACTGCCTTGGTACCCACACCATTTAACCCTACCGACTTTTGAAAAGCACCGGAATCGTACTTCGCACCCGTATTGATTTTTGAAACCACGTCTACCACTTTTCCTAATGGTATACCACGGCCATAATCGCGCACCATCACATGTTGATCGGTAATTTTCACATCAATGGTTTTTCCATAACCCATCATGTGCTCATCAATACAATTATCAATTACTTCCTTTACCAGCACATAAATGCCATCGTCTTTCGAAGTACCGTCACCTAGTTTACCTATGTACATACCGGGCCTAAGCCGGATGTGCTCACGCCAATCGAGCGATTTAATACTCGATTCGTTGTATTCAATTGTCTCCTTCGCCATGTAAGTAATACTCCTTTAAAAAGTTGCGTAAAGTTTAAAAAATCACCCGAACTTCTACAGTTAAATTGATAATTCAGGCGAGTTGTTACACCGATTTGAAGTGATTTAAAAAATAATCAGGGTCAAATCACCTCTAATAAAGGAAATTTTGTGATGACTTCAATCATTGGTAAAAACAGGCACTTACAATAATGTTTAAGGTAAGTAATAGTAAGTGATTGATAGTCAGTTTTACACTTCACCTCAATCTAACGAGATATTTGTTTGATTTTTTTTCAAAATAAAATAGAAAGAGCCGCCAATCAACCACAGTAATATCAAAATCATTGAACCAAATACGGCCGGGCCCATGCGCGTAAAATCATACCGATCACCACCATTCAGCACATAGGTCAATAGTAAGGTTGAAAAAAAGAACGCATTGAGTGAAATGACCAAACCATAAAACCAGGCGTGGAAACCAGGCACCGGGCGGGTAAATAACTTATCGATAAAAAAAACAAGCACGTTTACCAGCGCCATTGTGAGTATAAAAAAATAAAAGAAAGTATCGCGCGAAACCGCATAAGTCTCCCTTTCTTCAGAGAAAAAGACCGTTTCAGGTAAACTTGCATACACATAAAAGAAAACTGCCAGCAACCCTAAAAGTGAAAAGAACCAAACACCTTTGAATATCTTTAGAATCATGTGGTTAAATTTGTGCGCAAAACTAATTGATATTTTAGACTTAGGCCCAAAATCTCGATTGTTTATCTATAACCGCACATTACTTGTTTTAGTTACTCATCTTGAATTCATGAAAAAAATATTTCCAATACTGGCTATCGTCTTTTTAATTTCCTGTGGCAAACCAGTACCCGAATTGTCTGCTATTGATTTGAATGCGTGGAAAGCCGACCGTGGTGGATGCAAAAGCCAGCGTGCTGAATACCTTGGGTATCTGCAAACACAAATCGAAGCATTGAAGGGACTCTCGGAAGATAATATCATAAAACTGTTGGGCCGGCCTGACCGAAATGAACTCTATAAGCGCAATCAGAAATTCTATTACTACGATATTGAGCCGGGCAAAAATTGTGACGCTGGTCAACCGGCTAACCATCAACTGATTTTCCGTTTTAATGCAATGAGTCGGGCAAAAGAAGTATCGATAGAGAAATTGTAAATACCTGATTAACTATGAAGTGCATTGGCCTGATACGTGCGCTTTTTCTGTTGGGCAAGATTAATATTCTTTCTGAGCACATTTACCAAGGCATCTTTCCTTTTAAAGTTGAAAGGGTAAAGTAATGAAGGCTTAAAATAAAATTTTTTACCTAGTTGCTCAGGTTGAAATAATTCTACTTCATATACCCCGCCCAGTGATTTAATATCCACTTCTTTGATATTTTCAAGTGGAATAAGGATATCCTGTTCCTTCAACATTACGTAGAGATATTCGTTGTCAAACTCAACATGATACACATTTCGGTTGATACGCATCCAACCATAAATAATAAACAGAAAATAACCCAGCGTAAAAATTGTATTACCCCATAGGCCCTTATTAAGTATCTTGTCCAGTTGGTAGTATATAATTAGTGAGAATAAAGCAATCAAAACAAGGAGTACACCATTTTTGTATAACCATAGAAAACGGGTAGAAAGACTCTTAATTCGTTGATTTTTCATTACAGCCATTATCTTTACAGGAAGTTAATTTAACACATTCATGAAATATATTACAGTTATTGGTTCAGGCACGATGGGGAACGGCATTGCCCACGTGTTTGCTCAAAAAGGATTTGCAGTTACCATAGTAGATATATCAGAAGAAGCATTAAGCAAAGCATTGTCAACCATTGAAAAAAATTTAAACAGACAGGTTGAGAAAGGTTTAATTTCTGATGAAACCAAAGCGCTGGCGATGAAGAACATAAGCACTACCACTTTTATGAAAGAGGGGGTGCGCGATGCGGATTTGGTCATCGAAGCCGCTACGGAAAACATCGATTTGAAACTTAAGATATTCCGTGAGTTGGATGAAAACACAAAGCCTACCACCATACTTGCCACCAATACCTCATCTATTTCTATAACCCGGATAGCTTCGGTAACAAAAAATCCGG
>JALOMN010000284.1 GCA_025455445.1 Cyclobacteriaceae bacterium | reverse complement strand
CAGAACAGTAGAGCGCTATGGTGGTGATGTCAGGTTGATTTTCAAGAAAATTAAATTTTCATCACACCTCAAGTTCAACGACTGGGGTCCTTTCGACTACCACCGTGATTTTAACTTAACATTCCCTGTTCAGGTAATGGCAGATATCTCTACCACCGTGGGTAAACAGGATTGGTTTATTCTACCGAATACTACACTGGGTATGCGGTTTACATGGCGTTCACTGAATGAATATTCTCCCAGATACCTGCCTAATGAAACGGAAGAATTTGCAACGTCCCCTATCATAAGCCCGGTTGGTTTTCCGGATGGAAATGAGTGGGAATTCAGAACCTACCTGCACATCAATGTTGGGAAATAAAAGCAAGTAAAATGAAAAGCATAAAAATAATCAGCATAAGAATAGCGCTACTCGGATTGATTTCCTTCACGCTCTCTAATTGTGAACGAACTTTATCGGAAGATGTGGAATTTGCACGGTTTCCGGCTAACCCGGAAGTTTTTATAGACGGATTTAGTGGTGGGCTCAATTACTTCCCCTTTGGAGGATCAAAGCTTGATGCCTTTTCGGTAGACACAAATACCAAGTATTCAGGTACTGCTTCGATGCGCTTTGATGTTCCTAATGTGGGCGATCCAGCGGGAGCATTTGCCGGAGCAATTTTCCCGGATAATGTGGGTCGTGATTTAACCGGCTACGATGCACTCACCTTTTGGGCTAAAGCATCTAAAGGTGCTACCATCAACGAAATCGGTTTTGGAAATGATTTTGGTGAGAACAAATTCCTGGTCACATTGAATAACATGAGCATCAGCACAGGATGGACTAAATACACCATTCCTATTCCTGACCCGAGCCGGTTAGGTGTTGAAAAAGGATTGTTCTGGTATGCTGAAGGTCCGGAAAATGAAGCCGGCTATTCCATTTGGATAGATGAATTGAAATTTGAAAAGCTGGGTACCGTGGCTCAACCACGACCCGCAATTTTCTCCGGCAATGATGAAAGTGTTGACACGTTCATCGGAACAACCATTACTATTCCCGGACTCACTCAAACATTCAATTTATCAACGGGAGTCAATCAGACAGTTTCAGCGGCTCCCTCCTATTTTACTTTTAAGTCTACAGATGTTGACGTTGCGCGAGTGAGCGAAAAAGGAGTTATTTCCATAGTAGGAACGGGCACTGCAGTGATTACGGCAAGTTTAGCAGGTGTGCGTGCACAAGGTTCATTAACCATCCGTTCGCTGGGTGCGTTTGTGCCAGCCCCAACTCCTGCCCGAAATGCTGCCAATGTAATTTCAGTATTTAGTGATGCTTACACGAATATACCGGTAGATTTTTATAATGGCTTTTTCGCGCCCTTCCAGACTACATTAGGTGGAGCTGATCTCAATATTAATGGTGACAATATCATTCAGTATACCCAGTTAAATTTTGTGGCGACTGAATTTAAAAATCCTACCATCAATGTTTCTCAGATGACTCATTTTCATGTCGATATTCAAATACCGGAGGCAATTAATCCGGGTGACTTTATCGCCATTGAATTAGGTGACTTTGGTGCGAACGCTGCATTTGGTGGTGGCGATGATTCGAGCGGTCGGGTTACATTCAGCAGTGCCGCGTTGGCCAGCAATACCTGGATAAGCCTTGACATTCCACTTTCTTCTTTTGGATTAGCAAGCAGAAACAATCTGGCTCAGATATTCTTCATATCAGACGCCACTATTTCTACGCTATTGGTAGATAACATGTATTTCTATAAATAAAGATTTTAACGGAAGATAAAATGAATCAACGAGATCAAAATAAACTTCGAACCATCACCAGGTTGTGGCCGCGTTTTTTTATTGTCAGCATGATTGCTGCCATCGTAAGTTGTTCGGATGATGAACAGGTTGTAACAAAACTTAATCAGCTTGTGATACAAGATGAGTTTAACATAGATGGTGCGCCTAACAGTGCACTCTGGGGATACGACATCGGCACCGGTAATAATGGATGGGGCAATAATGAATTGCAATACTATACAGATCGCCCTCAGAATGTAACAGTGCAGAATGGGTACTTGCTGATTACTGCCATTAAAGAGTCCTATCAAGGATCTTCTTATACATCAGCCAGGTTACTAACGAAAGGAAAATTCGAGCAAGCGTATGGTAGGTTTGAGGCGAGAATAAGGTTACCATATGGTCAGGGCATGTGGCCGGCCTTCTGGATGCTGGGAGCAGATATCGATACCAATCCATGGCCCGGTGCCGGTGAAATTGATATCATGGAATACCGCGGACAACAGCCTACTATTGTGCTCGGCAGTGTGCATGGTCCTGGTTATTCCGGAGGCAATGCAATAACAAAAAGTTACGAACTTAAGAATGATCGTTTCGACACTGGTTTTCACGTGTTTGGTATTGAATGGGGACCCGATTACATAAACTATTATGTTGATGATGTTTTGTATAATCAAATCACGCCCGCTGATGTTCCTGTTTCGGAACCGGATCCGTCAGATCCCTTCGCTAAGCCCAAGCCAAACTGGGTCTTCAATAAACCATTCTACATTTTAATAAACCTTGCTGTGGGAGGATCCTTTGTGGGCTCGCCAAACAGTGAGACGGTTTTTCCTCAAACCATGTTGGTTGACTACGTGAGGGTGTACAAATAATAAGGTAACTACTAAAGCTAAAGACTATGAATATATTTATTAAATACACAAAGCTGATGTTGACATTCAGCATGATGATTTTCTTTTTTGGATGCGAAGAAGATACAGAGCAGCTTCCGCAAGTAACCGCTGGTTTCACCTTTACAGCCAGCCAGGAAACCGGTACAGTAACATTTCTTAATACCTCGGATAAAGCCACAAAATATTTATGGGAATTTGGGGATGGTAAGACCAGCACTGAAATCAATCCGATTAACACCTATGCGGCAGGAACTTATTACGTGAGTTTAACTGCATCCAATGACGCGGGAGCATCTGACATTTTTAAGGATACCCTGAATATTATCGTATTAGACAAAATTGCATTACCCATCACTTTTGATAATAGTAACGTTGATTATTCTGCCACAGCATTTAACGGAGCTTCCTTCGCAGTTGCAGACAACCCAAGTTTATCCGGAACGAATAATAAAACAACCAAGGTAGGTGCGATAACAAATTCAGGAGCTGCATTTGAAGGAATCTTTTTCGATTTGAAAACTCAAATTGATTTAACAACAGACAAATCAATTGCAATGAGTTTCAGAGCTACTGCTCCGATATCAGTTTTGTTAAAACTGGAAGAAGGAACCAGCGGACCGATAGAAGCTACCGCAAACCATGGTGGCACCGGATGGGAAACCATTACTTTCAATTTTAATTCGTCTGCAAAATATTCAAGGTTAACACTCTTCGTGGATGGCCCGGGCACCACTGCCGGCACATTCTATATTGACGACATCATTCAAAAGCAAACTGAAATTCCTTGCGTGGCAGAAACAACACAATCGATCACCGCGGCAGATTTTAACCTTACATTTAAGACAGACCCGGGAACTGCCATTGGTTCGTTTGATGCAGTATATTCTTATGCGCTAAATCCTAACTTCAATAATAATATAAACAAGTCGTGTAACGTGGGTAAGATTGTGCGCAGCGGAAGTGCTCTGTTTGCAAATAATCAAATTGAGCTGTCGGGTAAATTAGATTTTACTACTCATTCAGGTTTTAAATTAAAAGTTTATTCCGGAGCCACCGGCTATAATGTGTTGGTTAAACTGGAAG
>JALOMN010000283.1 GCA_025455445.1 Cyclobacteriaceae bacterium | reverse complement strand
ATTCGAAGCACAATAGCTTTTACACGGTCATTAGTGCGAGCCTTTCTTAATTCTTCAGCAAATGTATTTGAGCCAATCACTCCTTCCTGCGCCTTGCCGGGCATAATATCTCCATCGGCTACAATTACTGCGATTTCATTTTTTGATTTCAAAGAAACGACAAAACTCTTTTTATACTTTCCATGTGTGATAAAATTGATCTTATCATCACCAGAAAGATCTAATCGCTCGCGCAGCACCTGTTGCACCTGATCATAATAAAGCAATGAATCTACGAGGCCATTATCTAGTGCTGATTGGGTATTGGTAATTTTTAATTTGTCCGCCAGGTTTTTCAATTCTTCAAAACTGATATTTCTTGAACCCGATATATCTGTAATGATAGAGTTGTGTATATCAGAAATTAGTTGATTGAGCTGTAGCCTGTTTTCATTACTCATTTTATCGAGCATGAATGGCTCAACCGCGCTTTTAAAATCTCCCACCCGAAAAATTTCCGGCTTAATTTCCAGCTTATCAAAAAGCTTCTTAAAGAAACTTACCTCCACCGCTAAACCATTAAACTCAATCTCACCTTCCGGATTTAGATACACCTGGTCAGCAACCGAGGCAATGTAGTAGGCGTTTTCAGAATACATTTCACTATACGCCACTATCCATTTACCGGAAGTTTTAAAATCAAGAAGTGCATCGCGTATCTCTTTTGCCACTCCATATCCGGCCATAAAAAAACTCACGTCTACATAAATTCCTTTAATGTTTGAGTCTGTTTTCGCATTGTTTATTGATGACTTCAGCGAAAGAAGGGAGATGGAAGAAGTAGCACCGGGTAAAGGCAATCCTTCCAAAGGATTTTCCACTTCATTTTCGGTTATGGGAAAATCAAGTTTGAGGTGCAACACAGAATTATCCTCTACGAGTACCTTATCTTGCTCGCCTGAAAGTTGAGATACCAGCACACTGAAAAAACCAAATACAATCAATATTAATAGCACCATCGCCAATAACGAGCCAAGGCAGGATGCAAAAAAGGTCTTTATAAAATTCATAATTCTTGATTTAAGACTTCAAAACTACTCAATCAGCATTGGTAATAAAACCCTTTACTATCTTTCGCCATGGATTCAGCAACGGTTTTCATCGGTTTAGGTTCTAATCAGGGCAACCGCGAGGCAAATTTATCATACGCTGTAGAACAAATTGGTTTTTTAATTGGACCGATCGTTAAACAATCTTCCGTTTATAAAACCATGCCGTGGGGCATACCAGACCAACCCGATTTCTTAAATCAGGTTGTTTGTGCCCACACATTATTATCAGCTGAATTATGCTTAAACCAACTGGCATCCATTGAAAGAAAGTCTGGCAGAGTACGCACAGAAAAATGGGGGCCCAGAATCATTGACCTTGACTTATTATATTATAATGAACAGTTAATAAATCTGCCTGATTTAATTGTACCACATCCCGGCATTGCCAACCGAAAGTTCGTGCTTATACCGCTGACTGAAATCGCACCGGAGTTTATTCATCCTGTATTAAAGAAAAACCATCTCCAGCTTATTGAAGAATGCCCCGACCAACTGGCAGTTACATTAGCTTATAAGCTGGATACTTCTACCTGAGGCGCAATCTTTTTTACCAGGCCTTGCAATACTTTGCCGGGTCCACATTCTATGAAATTGGTTGCACCATCTTTCACCATATTTTGCGTAAGCTGTGTCCAGCGAACCGGAGAAGTAAGTTGATCAATCAGGTTCTTTCTTATCGTAGATATATCTGATGATGGAAGCGCATTTACGTTTTGATAAACCGGGCAAACAGGTGTGCTGAAATTTGTGGATTCGATAGCCGCAGCGAGTTCTTCACGGGCAGGTTGCATTAAAGGCGAATGAAATGCACCGCCTACTTGCAACGGCAACGCCCGCTTGGCGCCAGCCGCCTTTAGTTTTTCACACGCAATTTCAATTCCTTTCAACGAACCTGATATAACCAACTGGCCCGGGCAATTATAATTAGCGGCAACAACAACTTCTTCAGTGATTGCGGCACAAATCTCTTCTACTTTATCATCCTCTAAGCCTAATATCGCTGCCATTGTAGAAGGATTTATTTCGCACGCACGTTGCATGGCCAATGCACGCTTATACACCAATTGCAAACCGTCTTCAAATGAAAGTGTCTTATTAGCAACCAACGCAGAAAATTCGCCCAGCGAATGGCCTGCTACCATTGAAGGTTGCAAAACATCCTGTGCCAGTGCAACTGCAACTGAATGGATAAATACTGCCGGCTGTGTTACTTTGGTTTGTTTTAATTCATCAGCCGAACCTGAAAACATGATGTCAGAAATCTTGAATCCGAGAATTACATCAGCTTGATCGAAAAGTGATTTTGCTATCGCACTTTTTTCATATAAATCTTTACCCATACCGGTAAACTGGGCGCCTTGTCCGGGAAATACAAATGCATTCATAACAGTTGACTTTAAATTTGAAAGCCCGATTTTACGGGTTCAATGAATAAGATCAAAATTACCTTGCGCAATCAATCGATAAACCGCGAATTAATTTCCGGAGTCGGAATCATGCATTCATCTTTTTTACCAAACCATGCATAGCGGTTTCGGGCTATCCAATCATATATCCAATTTCGAATAAAGCCCGGAACAATAATAAAAAGGTAAAGCAGAGGCCAACCATTATTCAACTTACTGGCAATTTTCAATGCTGCAGTGCTCTTCTGAAATAACTTTCCATCATGCACAAGCAATACGCTATTCAATTCAGTAGCAGAAAGATTAAATCGCTTTAGCTGCAACTGGCCGTATCGCGACTGCAAGGAAGCAAAGCGAAATTGTTTCGTAGGATCACGTTTAATAATAAATAGGACAGCAGCGCTACAAAGATTACACACACCATCAAACAGCACTACTGTTTGATCACTCATCGCACTATTTGCACCCAACCTTTGATGATTTGTTTTTGGTTTTTCGGATCAACCACATCAAAAATGACTTCGGCACTGTAATAGTATACACCACTTGAAAGTTCCTTTCCATTGTTATCGATACCATCCCAATCAATATAGATGGTGCGCTCACCACCTGATTCATAATTGTACACTTCTTTACCCCAACGATTATAAACTGTGAAGCTTACTTTTTGTACAAACCTTGCACATCGGGTGCGCAGATTCTCTAAATCAATCGGGCCGCCACAAGGGCCATTACCATTTTCATCAACACTTACTCTGTCGCTGAAAGCACTGAATAAATCATTGCACTTATCGTCATTGGGCGTAAACACATTCGGCAGTTCATAATAAGGACAATTATCAAAACAGAATGGTTCGCTTAGCTCACTCTCGTTGCCAGCTCGATCTACTGCACTTATTTTATAACAGGCTGCGAACGATGGCAGGTTCGCATCGATATAGAAGGTATCTCTCACGATAGGTATAGTCAACAGTTCGTAAACCCCATCTGTTGAATTAGCCTTATAAATCCGGTAACCCTGAGTATCCTCTAAGCATCTTGGATCGGTAGGCTTGTTCCATGTAAGTGTATTACTAAATACATTAGCTCCGCAGGAGGCAGTTTTTAAATATTCTTCACAACTCTGACCCTGTATAGTAAGGGCTGGCTTGCAAGGAGCTACATCATCGTTTGGCTGATCACAAATAATTTGTGAAAAGTTATTCAACGGCTCTATGATTCTTGGATTACCATAAGCTCCGCGAGTCATTACGCGATAACAATACACCTGAGTTTCAATTAAATCTTGA
>JALOMN010000022.1 GCA_025455445.1 Cyclobacteriaceae bacterium | reverse complement strand
AAGTGTTTTTTCAGCCATTGCCATCACAATAGGTTGCCTTGGGTTGTTTGGGTTGGCAACATTTATGGCTAACCAGAAAACGAAAGAAATAGGTGTAAGAAAAGTGTTGGGAGCTTCAGTAGAAGGTATTTTATATTCTTTTTCTAAAGAATTTATCAAGCTGGTAGTGATTGGGTTTTTCCTCGCAGCGCCTGTAAGTTGGTACTTCGCCAATCAATATTTAGATCAGTTTGCCTATAAAATTGAACTGTCACCGATGATATTTGTCTTAGGCATTGGAATCACTTCTCTGATAGCCATGATTACGGTAGGCTATCGGTCGGTGAAGGCGGCATCAATTAATCCGGTGAATTCGTTACGAAGCGAGTAAAATCACTTCCACCATTTACTCTGTATTACTTCAAGCATTTGTGCATGCACAGGTCCACCTGCGCATAGTTCACCTCCGTGCAGGTAATTGGAACCACCTTTAAAATCAGAAACAGATCCGCCAGCTTGTTGTACAATAAAAGCACCACCGGCTACATCCCAGGGTTTAAGATTATATTCAAAAAAACCTTCCAGTCTTCCACATGCAACATATGCAAGATCAATTGCCGCGCTGCCTAATCTTCTTATCCCATGGGTGTTTTCCAGAAAGTCTTTTATAATTTCCAGGTAGTCTTCTTTTTTATCTGAGTGATAATAGGGAAATCCGGTAGCGAGTAAACTTTCTTCGAGGGATTTTATTGGCGAGACTTTAATCTCCTTACCGTTGCAAGTTGCCTGGTGTCCTTCAATCGCAGAAAAACATTCATCATGACTCACATCATAGACGACACCCAATACGGTGTTATTTATTTTCTGTAAGCCAATGCTTATGGCAAATAGCGGAACGCCATGCAGATAGTTGGTGGTTCCATCCAGCGGATCAATAATCCAGGTAAAGTTATTGCTGCTTGCTTTTTCTGTTCCTTCTTCAGCCAGAAAACCGGAACCAGGAAGTAATGCAGAAAGCCGCTCTACAATTCTTCTTTCAGCCTCCTTATCAACATAGGAAACCAGGTTACTCGAACTGCCTTTTTGTTCAATGCGCGTGCGATCAAAACCGGCCAGTTCATTTTTCATGAAGTCACCCACCTCTACACACAATTCAATCACATTCTTTTCTAAAGATGCCTGATTCATTTTTTATTGGTTTTATTTTTAACAAACGATAAAAGTAGAATAAGTGCAGAAACCCAAGCTGCAGTGCGCGCAATTAATTCTCCACGATTTGAGTAGTTATCATCTTTATCTCGTACGCCTTGGTATAAATTCATCATTTCAACCCGATCAATTCCAGTTTCATCCAACATAAAGTATGAATACCCTATCGGAATACCAATCAGTAAGATGGTTAGTATGAGCACAGGCCAATTAATACTTCGTGATTTGAAAACAGTAAAATACACGCTCAGGTTTACGATGAGTATCCAGAGTGAATTACCAAGGTATCCGATTTCGAAATTCCATTTCCACCAGTTGGGTTGAATCATCAGTGCGTCTGATAAAAAATGAAATTGCTCGCGCCAGGGTAGTTTCAACATTACATATTCTAATCCGATCCAGAAAAACACAATTGTAAATTTACCAACCCTGTTTCCCAGATTCTGATACACAAAAGTATACCCTATAAAGGCAAGTGTAAGAATAATTGCCTGACCGATGTTGTAAATGATGTCAGAGGAATCGAAGAACGATGCACAAATCGTTGAAATGGTTAAAGCCAGTAATATTAATTCGAGGTGATTCCAGGGTGACTCTTTATCTTTCGCTTGATCGGATAGTGCAAAAAGAGGCGCATAGGCAAAGAAAATCAGCAGGGGAAAAGATTTCATTAACCATCCTCCTGCAAGCAAGCATGCTGAAAGCGCAAAAAGCAACCAGACATTATACGTTGTATGGCTATTCTTTTTTACCATCAATTACGATTACAATTTCTCCCTTCACTTCTTTTTCTGAGAAATGCATGAGCACATCTTTCACATTACCTGTAAATGTTTCTTCATGAAGTTTGGTCAACTCCCTCGAAACGGAAACGTTACGTTCGGCACCGAAAAATTCAATTATTTGTTCCAGCGTCTTTAACAATCTGTGGGGCGATTCGTAAAGAACAATGGTTCGATCTTCTTCGGCCAGTTTTTTTAATAGTGTTTGTCTACCCTTTTTGTGCGGGAGAAATCCTTCAAAAACAAATCGGTCTGTCGGAAATCCGGATTTTACAAGGGCGGGAATAAGTGCGGTGGCTCCGGGTAAGCAGTCCACCACGAGTTCTGCTTTTAATGCTTCGCGAACAAGTAAAAAACCGGGATCAGAAATCCCGGGTGTTCCGGCATCGCTGATGAGCGCCATCACTTCACCATTTTTCATACGTGCTATTAAACCACTCAGTGTTTTATGCTCATTAAAAATATGGAAGCTTTGCAGTGGCTTTGAAATCTGATAGTGTTTCAATAGAAATCCAGAGGTGCGTGTATCCTCAGCAAGAATGGTATCCACACTTTTTAATATTTCAAGCGCACGCAAGGTAATATCGGCAAGATTGCCAATGGGAGTGGGGACAAGATATAATGAAGTGTTATTCAAGCCTCACGTTTGATTAGTTCATCAATGGCAATCGCCAGTTGGCGATCTTTTGCTGTAACTGTATTACCGGCATCATGAGTTGAAAGTTCTATCGTTACCTGATTGTACACATTGGTCCAATAGGGGTGGTGATTCATTTTTTCTGCAATCAGGGCTATGCGGGTCATAAAACCAAATGCTTCATTGAAGTCCTTAAACGTAAAAGACTTTTTCAGCTTATCATTTTCTTCTTTCCACATACGCAAAAGTTTGTGATGATAAATTTAGAGAAACAACCACACCTTTAAAGGAATAGATAAAACTATCTTTTTATCACAAGGCAATAAGTCCCTCAACTGCAGCGGCAACCTGATATACCTCAATGACTGCATTACTGGAGGGCATCATCATCGAATAGGTTACACTTGTATAATTTCCGTTTTTAGATGCCTTCTGTGAAGCAACATGTTTTGGAAAAAGTTTTAACAGTTGTTCTTCGCTACCGGTTCGCACAATAAACTTAAACGTATACAGTGCTGGCCAGGCGTAATGAGTATCTAGCTTTTCGCGAAAATTATTAATCCAATTGGCATCCATATAAAACTAAAAAGCCCCGATACTAACCGGGGCATTTTAATGATTACTATTTTAATTAAAAGAACATGTAACGCTTATCTTCAATATTGGCATTTTTCTTAATTGCTTCCGTGATACCAAAACTGGTGCGACTATTTATTGATTGCAACAGCTGGTTCTTGAATGCAGAGTAATCCTGTGCTGCCGGAGCGATGGTTTTATTCTGTAACTCAATAATCAATACACCATTTTCGCCTACGAAAGGAGCAGCTCGTTTGCCATTTTCCAAAGAGAAAGCTTTTCCCACTGCGACAGGATCCAGTCCCACTGAAGGAAGCGTATTGGAATTCAACTTCAGGTCGCTGGATGAAGAAACAACCGCATCGGCTCCAAATAACTTGGCGAGTTCTTCGAATGCTCCCTCATTGCCTTTCAGTTTCTCAAGAATTTTCTTTCCTTTCAATTCATTCTTTACAGCGGGTGTAATTTCTTCCTTCACTTTTTCAAGTGGTTTATAGCCTTCTTCAAGTTCACTTGTCATTACTGCCACAACATAGGTTCCATCGATGTCAAAAATTTCAGACACTTTGCCCACCTTCGCATCGCGGAACAACCAGGTTACCATTTGACGGGCTTCACCCAGGTTGGTTATTCTTCTGTCGCCAGTACCTAAATCATTTGATTCAACCACTGTCAAATTTTCTTTCTTCGCTCTCTCATTAAATTCAGTGACACCAGAAAGATCGGTAGCAAAGGTCTGTGCTTTCATATAAGCAGCGTTCTGTGTATCATCACTTGGAGTAATCGCAAATTCTACAGTAGCAATCGTATAGGAAGTATAATCTGCTAATTCGGTCACATCGATAATGTGATATCCAAACTGGGTTTCAACTACATCGTTCAAGACTCCGGTTTTCTTTGCAGAAAACACGGCAGTTTCAAATGGCTTCACCATTTGGCCTGTTGGAAAATATCCGAGGTCTCCACCGTTTGAAGCGGTACCATCTGTACCAAATTCGCGGGCCTTTGCTGCGAAGTTCGCTCCCGCTTTTATTTCATTAAGGATTTTTCTTGCTTTTTCTTTCGCGATTTTTTTATCCTGTTCAGATTCACTGTCCCAGCGAATCAAGATATGACTGGCGCGGGCACTACCTATTGTATCTTTTCCGGCTGCAACCACTTTAAATACTTTGTAACTGCCATCCTCCAGCACCGGGCCTACAATATTACCTGGGGTAAGTAATTCCTTGCGGTTAGCAAAGTATGCAGGTAATGTGGAGGGGCTGTATTTACCATAGGGGTTTAGGCCTTCAGTTTGAGTGGCTGCAAATACAGAATCATCGGCAACTGTTTTAAACTCAGCTGCGATTCTTTCCAGATCACTTCTTAATTGAGCACTATCCGCTGCTGAAGCTTCTACTGGAAAAGAAACATAGTTCATGCTGCGGGTAGGGGTTACTTTATATTTTTCTTTAAAGCGGTTGTAGTAGTTTTTTAACTCACTATCAGTTACCGAAACCTCTGCATCGGCAATGGCATAAAAAGGAACATAGAGATATTTTACTTCTGCCACATCATTTTGTGAATGATATTCGCGCTCAGCTTCTGCCTGGGTAACATAATTAGTTTTTATTAAAAGGTTTTCATACTTCAGACGTTCGCGACCAGCTCCCAGATCACCCTGAAAAGTGGTCCAACGGAATTTTGCTTCCTGCCAACCTGCTAATGCCTGTGGATCAGAAGGTGCTGCCATATTAAACTGGTTGATGTAATTCATTAATTGCTTGCGATCGAAATTGCCGGCAGAATCAACGAACGAAGATTTGATATTATCATCCACATTTTTTCCCTGGATCATATCCCAGATTTCATCGCTGGTAACTTTTACGCCTAACTTTTCATATTCTGGTTTGATGGCTTTTTGTGCGATGAGCAGATCCCATGCTTGTTGTTGTAAAAGGGGTCTTTCTCTTTCACCAGGCTGGCGACCAAAATTGAGAATGTAATTGTCTTCGCGCTCTTTAATGGCAGCTTGGTATTCTTCTAATCGGATGGTGGTTCCGGCTATTTCGCCAACGGTGTTTTCGTTTCCGAAAATAGAACGCGGTCCGTTGCCAAACAGGTCGTTCAATACGAAGGAAGCGATGGCCACAGCTACAAATCCCACTACCCACTTGGTCATCTTGTTCCTTAATGTTCCAATAAGTGCCATAAAAAATTAAATAAGGTTTCAGTCTAAAATTTATACTCCTCAACAATCCACGCAAGGTGGCTTTTTAAAGAACGGCAAATTTAACCGCTTCTGGGGATTCAGCAAAGCGTTGAAATAATAAAATCAGGTTGATTTTCAGGAAGTTACCGGAGGTGTGAAAGTATTTGATTTTACTTCTTTTTGCGATAGACTTGGATAAAAAAAAGTATCATCGCAACCATAACCAACCAGTATGCCTGGCCCACGCCTACAGTCATTATCTCGTAAATGCCGATTATGACAAAAAATGCTGCTAAAGAGAGAATAAGGGCATCTAATAATTTCATGTGTTATGCTGAATTAATCATTCTTTGATCTCAAACTCACCGGCTATTTTCTTCATGGTGTAGCTTGATAAGTCTTGTTCTGCCTCCAGGCCGGTGCCATATAAGAGCTCGTTTTCCTGTTTGATGGTTACAAATTTATCGGTGAATATCTTTTTAGTAGAGGGTTTCCAGAATAATTCTTCGGTAGTTAATTGTTCACTTTTTTCAATGTTTATCACTTCTACATTGCCCAAGCCGCGCCATTTATCTTCGGTCTTGAAGTAATAAGCACTATTGGCCCTTAAGGTTGACGTGATTTTTCCGGTAGCATCATAAAATTCAAGATAGATTCCTTCAGGAAACTCACGGTCGCCATTTTGAAATTCAAATATTTTTTTAGCCTTGAGCAATACCTTCATCCGGTCTTTTTCGGTATGATACATCGTCACGTCTTCTGCTTCGCTCAAAGGCCCTTCATACACCATGGGCTTGGCTTTTTCTTCAGAAGAGCAGGAAATAAACAGAATGGAAAGCCCAGCAAATGAAATCAACCATAAAAGCCGGGCGTTGAAATAAATATTTTTCCGCATAAAAAAAGAAGGCCGGCATTTCAGCCAGCCTTCAATTTGAATTCATATCAGTTAATCCTTGCCACGAGTTCTCAACACTACTGTTTCACCTACCCAACAAGAAATTGTTTTAGTATCACCTTCTTTCCAATTGAGTTCAAATATTTCGGCTACTGAAGGAAATTGTGCGCGGGCCTGAGCCATTTTTTGCTGGTCTCCGGCTTTGGCATACATGTCGTATGCGGCAATATAGATTAATCTGTCTTCCGCGAGGCTTTTCTGTTTTGCACAGTCTTTAAATGAACCCAGATACAAGTCACCTATTTTTTCATAAGCTGTTTTGTTTGAAGGATCGGCAGCACTAGCCTTGCGATAACTTTCACGAGCACCTGTTTTATTGCCTCGTTGTGATAAGATGTCACCCTGCAAGAGGTAAGCATCAGCTTTGTCTTGTGCGTTGGTTGCAAGCGTAACGGATTCATTGAAAAAGTTTTCTGCTTTATCAAGGTTTCCGTTCTTCGCATATACTTTACCCATATTTTTAGCTAATCCATAATCAGGGCTTTCCTTGTGGATTTCTTCAGCAGACTGCAACCAGAGAGGGTCGTCAATGCAACCACCGGCAGTCATGAATCCGAAGATTCTTTTTGCCAATGCCTGATCAGTAGGGTTTTGTTTGAATTTAGGTCCCAGATTTTTTCTCACAAAATCGCAATCTACTTTCACGATTTTTATAAGAATATCATCTACGCTTGATTTGGTTTTTTTCAAACGATCTACGTCTGCTTGTTTATTTTCAGACTGTGCTTTTTTGATTTTTGCATCAATCACTTCTATGATTTTATCATAGCGTTGCAATATCTGTTCATCAGTAAGGTTTTTCAACAGCGCCTGGTTTAATTGAATAGCCTTCATGTATGCCTCCAGGTTATTATCTGAAACATTATTGCCACTGATTTCAAATACCTTATCGTAAAGTGCAAGCACTTCAGCTGTTTTTGCTTTATTCTGTCCGTTATACACCAATGCATATTGTGCTTTTCTATTAAGCACATTTATCTCATCACCACAATTAGTAATGCGCATATCATATAGCATCATTAACGAATCAACCAGCACTTGTTTTTTTACAGGATCTTTTTCTGCAGATGCCAGTTTGTTGTAGATATCTGTTCCATCAATGTATAACTTGGTTTGCCATTGTGGGGCATTGGTTAACATCCACTGAAGTGATGCAGTAGCACCGCGAAAATTACCCTGCTTAAGGGCGTCTGTATAAATCGCCACTGATTCTTCTGCTTTAGCTCTGTCATCAGGCCATTTTACTTCTTTACATTGAGCAAATGCTGATAATGAGGTGAGAAATAATAATGCTAAGCCAGGCACTAAAGATTTCATGTTCATTTTCATTGTAGTAGTTGTTTGTTTTCTGTTAGTCAAATCTTCTTCTTATAAACCATTGATCATTAAAAGTCACGCCAAAGTAAATCTTAAAATATGTTTCTTCAATGGTATTTTCTTCAAGATTACCTCTTTTACCCATCTTCAACGCTATGTCAAGACTTGAAACCCGGCTAACTGGCATGGAGAATCCAAAATTAATGCCAAAATCATAAACGGGCTTACCGTTAATCAAATACGGGTATTTGTTATAATTCACCCCGGTGCGATAAGTCATTCGTTTCAGGTAACTGCCAAGCGCAGTGGGGTCGGGTGTTATTTCTGCGCCCACGCCAAGTTTCCAGCCATCTGTTCCGTAATCCTGGCTGCGACCTTTAAAATCTTTAAAGTTTCGATAGTCCAGGTAAGTAAAATCAACACCTAACATCCATAAATCTCCCTTTCCTAAACTAAGTCCACCAGCTATAGCGGCCGGTAACACTAAACTTCCGGGAACATTTTCATTAAGCAGTGTTGAGTCAATTCTCGCTCCTGCCGGGTTGAGTCTTTCGATATAAGATGAATATTCAGATTTGACGTTGGTTTGAAAATCATACACCACGCCAGCATTAAATTTATAATTTTCTTTGCGGAATAATGAATCTTTATGATAGGAGAACCCAAGTGTGAAGTTAAAGTCCTTCACATAATTTCTTTCAGAGATGTTAATGAAATAGGGAATTGGTTGGGCGCTTCCTTGCAGCGTATTGGTGTATTCGTTTACAATAGAACTAAAGAGATAAGAAGCCTTTACACCCACGGACATGGTTTTGCTAATTACTACACCATTTGACCAGAAGAATTGATTGATACCACCACTTCCTTTTTCAAGAACACTAACAGTGTTGGTGCTGCCTTCCACTTGATCTATATAATTCAATTCATAATTCACGGCAGAGTAAGGCATCAAGCCCAGTGAGGTTGTCCACTTGCCAAGCTTAGCCGGGAAAGCAGTAATCAGGTAATTAAGATTCCCATCGGAATTTGATTCTTTTCGCGCAGGACCAGTTACCGTGCGATTCTCACCAATAAAACCAGCTTCGAATACCGTAAATCTGTTAAAGACCAGCAATGCAGGATTTTGATTATTCAAATAGAAAAACTGAGGATTACTTATTCCCACACCTGCCATGCCATGATTATGTGCCAGGGCATTGCCATAATATTCACCAATACCTAAATACGTGAAGGGACTTTTAGCAGCCTGTGCCATTGCCACAGTGACAGACAGAACCGAAAACAAAAAAACAACGGTGGAAATTCTCTTAATTTTCAACATGATAACGTAAAATCCTGTTCAATCCGCATAAGACGAGATCAGGGGTTACAAATATGGCGGGTTTAAGCCTGTTTTCAAAAAGCGAATAATCTCCACCACATAGAATTACCTTCAAATCAGTATAGATCGACTCATATTGCGAAATCATTCCTTTTATTTCTTCTGTTGCACCATGAATCACGCCAATTTGCATGCAAGAATCTGTGCTGTCACCAATCATTGGAAGTGGAGTTGTATTATTTGCACTTAATAACGGCAACCGACTTGTAAACTTGTGCATCGCATTAAATCGCATTGAAATTCCTGGAGATATCGCACCGCCTCTGTAGGTTCCGCCTGATTCCACTATTTCATAGGTGATGCAGCTGCCGGCATCAATCACCAGGCAATTATTTTTCGGAAACATATCATATGCACCGCACGCTGCGGCTATCCGATCAACTCCAAGTGTATGCGGTGTTTTATAGGTAACCTTTATAGGCAAGGCCAGTTCAGCATTTAAAATGATTTTTGTTTTGGAGTTTTCAACCCAGGAAATTATCTGATGGGCATCAAGATTTACAGAACTCACAATTACGTGTGCTGGATTAATTGATTGTATGAGTTGTTTTACGGCTGCTGCATCCTGCAATATTTCTTTGCGAATGAGCTTATTGTTTTCAAACAAGGCCACTTTCACACGTGTATTGCCCGAATCGATAATCAGGTTCATGCTAAATCATTATAGTGTTTCAAAATTAGTTTAGATGCGGTAAGAACCAATTAAGCACTCTATCTTTGCGGGCTAATAATTGTTAGGATGAAAGATTTGTTAAGAAAGTTTGAGGAAAAGAGGGCTGAGATAGTGTTTGAATGGAAAGATAGTGAAACAGAAGCTGAGGGTTGGGTTGTTATAAATTCATTGCGGGGTGGTGCTGCCGGTGGAGGCACACGTATGAGGGTGGGCTTGGATAAACGTGAAGTGGAGTCGCTGGCGAAAACCATGGAAATTAAGTTTACAGTTTCCGGGCCACCCATTGGTGGTGCAAAATCGGGGATCAATTTCGATCCAACAGATCCGCGCAAAGAAGGCGTGCTGCACAGATGGTATGCAGCAGTCATGCCGCTGTTAAAATATTATTATGGCACCGGTGGAGATTTGAATGTAGATGAGATTCATGAAGTAATTCCACATACCGAAGATGTTGGAATCTGGCATCCGCAGGAGGGAGTTTTTTCAGGTCATTATAAACCTACCGAACCTCAGAAGGTAAATCGCATCGGTCAATTAAGGCAAGGTGTCATAAAGTTGATAGAAGACTCAAACTACACACCTTCGCTCACTAAGAAATATACTATTGCTGATATGTGCACCGGGTATGGTGTTGCAGAAGCGATACGGCATTATTATGATATCTGGGGCGGCCAATTGAAAGGGAAGCGTGCCATTGTGCAAGGTTGGGGAAATGTTGGCGCTGCTGCAGGTTTCTATCTATCACAACAAGGAGTAAAAATAGTGGGCATCCTTACGCGCGAAGGTGGGGTTATTAACCAGGCAGGCTTTACGCATGCGCAGATTTGTGAGATGGTGGTGTCACGGAAGGGAAATCAGCTAATCACTGATGATCTTTTGCCTTTTGAAATAGCGAATGAAAAAATCTGGGATCTGGAATCAGAAATTTTTATTCCTGCTGCGGCATCACGGTTGGTCACCAGGCCGCAGATTGATCGCATGATTAATTCCGGTCTTGAAGTATTGTCGTGCGGTGCAAATGTACCATTTGCAGATCCTGAAATATTCTTTGGCAACACTGGTCTATATGCAGATGAGAAAGTTTCGGTGATACCCGATTTTATTGCCAATTGCGGAATGGCGCGTGTGTTTGCTTATTTTATGGAGCGGGAAGTGTCAATGACAGACGTTTCTATCTTTTCAGATATTTCCAAAACAATAAAACTTGCATTGGAAAAATCGCATACCAACAATCGCTCTAAAACAAGACTGGCCCAGACATCTTTTGAGATTGCCCTCAGACAGTTAGTATAGTTGTTTATATGCTACTTCTTAGTAAATATCAAAAGATTGGATATTTTTGATTTATGCTCATCTGGAGAAGTTCATCACTTGCCACGTTTTTGCTGAATGCCTTGTTATTCATCTGCATATGGTGTGTGCAAAGTAATTCAATCCAAAACAAGGAAAGAGAAAGTGCAGTTTACATAAAGGCAATACCTGTACATCTTGATTTTACTGCCATCCAACCCACTCTTTCTTTTAAAAGCCCGCATTCTTTTCAGTTGTATTCTTTTTTTTTCAGTTTCATCCATTATCTCTTATAGTGGTGTAAGGCTTGGAATGACTGGAAGATTTCTTTTCGGGTTTATACCAATACCTATTTTTCTTACTTATCGGGTGCTTAGAATTTAATTTGGAAGCTTTTTCCTTTTTAAGTTAAACTTATACACCCTTAATCATTTTTATATGTTTTTATCCTTTACATTATTACTGGTAGGCTTTGTTATATTAATAAAGGGAGCAGATTTTTTGGTAGGCGGTTCCTCATCAGTTGCAAAGAAGTTTAATGTGTCTAACCTGGCGATAGGACTCACAGTTGTAGCTTTTGGCACTTCTACCCCAGAACTTCTCGTCAACATCATGTCCTCTGCAAAAGGTTACAATGATGCGGCTTTTGGAAATGTTATTGGAAGTAACATATTCAATCTGCTTTTCATTTTGGGTATTGCAGGAATCATTTATCCACTTGTTGTTCATCGCAATACCGTTTCGTTTGAAGTACCATTGTCATTAATTGCTGCAGTTGTGCTTTTTGTTTTGGTAAATGATACGTTATTATTTGGCAGTGCAGAAAACACATTATCCAGATTGGATGCGGTTATTCTATTGGCTTGTTTTGGTGGATTCATGTATTATGTATCGCGCACCATGAAAGATGGCCTCGGTTCGGAGGAAGGTGGCCCTATAAAAATTTATAAGACCGGGACGGCCGTTTTATTGATCATCATAGGATTAGCGATGCTTGTGGGTGGAGGTAGTCTGGTGGTAGACAATGCAGTGGCCATTGCCAAGTATTATGGGTTAAGTGAAAAGCTTATCGGTCTTACTATTCTGGCTGCTGGTACTTCCTTACCTGAACTTGCTACCTCTGCGGTGGCAGCGTATCGCAAGAACACTGACATCGCGATTGGTAATGTGGTAGGATCCAATATTTTCAACATCTTTTTTATATTAGGTATTACCGGTGTTATTAATCCAACACCCTATAACGTTGTTATGAATTTTGATCTTTATGTGTTGGGTGCCTCCACTATTATGTTGATGATTTTTATGTTCACAATCAATCAACGCAAGCTTGACCGTTGGGAGGCGGTGCTAATGTTTGCATCGTATGTGGTCTACACAGTGTTCCTGGTAGTAATGGAGAATTGAAATCGAGCATATTTAAAAAAAGGGGACGTGATTTCTTTCACGTCCCTTTTTTTGTTCAGAACAATAATTAATTCACAGGAGGGTGCACTGCCAGGTAAGGTTGAATAATTAAATAAACTATCGCTCCGGCTGCATAGCCAAGTAAAGCGAGCAAAGAGATTTTCTTCAGATACCAGATAAAATCAATTTTCTCTATTCCCATGGCAGCT
>JALOMN010000021.1 GCA_025455445.1 Cyclobacteriaceae bacterium | reverse complement strand
CTACCAACGACCTCGATTTACAAACTATTTCCTGGCTGGAAGATTTCTTACTTGAGTTCAAAAACACCGTAATTGTAGTCTCTCACGACCGTCACTTCCTGGATACCGTTTGTACACACATAGTAGACATCGACTTTAAAGCAATCCGGTTATATACCGGTAACTACACATTCTGGTATCAATCCAGTCAACTGGCATTATCTCAGCGAGCTTCTGCCAACAAAAAAGCAGAAGAGAAAAAGAAGGAACTACAGGAGTTTATCGCACGCTTCAGTGCCAATGCTTCCAAGTCGAAACAAGCTACCAGCAGACGTAAGCTTTTGGAGAAAATTAACCTGGATGACATCCAACCTTCCAACCGCAGATACCCGGCTATTATCTTTCAACAGAAACGCACAGCCGGAGACCAGATTCTGCATGTGGAGCACCTCACCCATTCACTCAATGGCGAAGTGCTTTTCAAGAACCTCGAATTCTTTGTGAACAAAGGCGATAAGATTGCCTTCCTCGCAAAAGACAGTTTATCGCTCACCACCTTATTCCAGATTTTGGCAGGAGAAATTCAGCCTGATAAGGGAAGCTTTAAATTTGGACAGACAATCACGTCAGCATATTTACCGGTGAATAATGAACGCTATTTCCAGTCTGACGATAACCTCGTGGATTGGTTAAGACAATATGCGGAGGAAGAAAATAAAGACGAAGTTTACATTCGTGGTTTCCTTGGCAAGATGTTGTTCTCTGGTGAAGAGGTGTTCAAGAAATGCAACGTGTTGTCAGGTGGTGAAAAAGTTCGTTGTATGATTTCACGTATGATGTTAGCAGGTGCCAACCTATTGATTTTGGATGAGCCCACCAACCACCTCGATTTGGAATCCATCACTGCCTTTAATAATTCACTGAAAGATTTTCCGGGCACGGTATTGTTTACTTCACACGACCACGAGTTTACTCAAACTGTGGCGAACAGAATAATTGAAATCACTCCTAATGGACACATTGATCGTTTAATGACCTATGATGAATACATTTCGAGCGAAGCAGTGAATACACAGAAAGAGGCTTTATACGCCTGATGTAAACACAAATGATTGTAAAATAAAAAAGAGGCTCTAAGCCTCTTTTTTATTATTTAAGAACTGTTTGGTTAATCTAATAAACCTAAGGTTTTCATTCGCTTTTCAATCCGCGTAACCTGTGCAGTCATTTCAAGGTCGTTATAGATCATATAGAGCACATCCAATACTTTGCCATCATCCGGGCTCAGTTTCTCGCACTTTTCCCAATAAGGAAGTGCAATTCTAAGTTTTTCCTGATACACTTTGTCAATGGCAATTTTCTTATTCAAATCGTCTTTAGAGTTACCCAATTGATTCATCTTATCCTTCTCTACTTTTGCTTCCAGATAAAAAAGCTCGGCAAGTCCTAACTGTGGCTCAAAATATTTTGAATCCAATTTAATCGCTTCTTCAAACCATTTTTTGGCTTCTTCAGGTTGCTTCAATTCTGAACTAATAACTCCTAGAAAATACCTGGATTCCTTATCGTTAGGATTTGCAGTGGCTTGCTTCAGCATTACTTCTTTTGCTTCAGGAAGTTTATTCATCTTCACATACATGTCCAATTCATATTTAGGGAATTCAGGATTGTTAGGGTATTTCTTTACCATATCCTGTGCTACCTTCAATGCACCATCCATGTCTTTCAAGTTATCGCGATAAATGCTGAACTTCATGATGTACGCATCGGGTGAAGTGCCTCCTTTTTCTATGTAAGAATTTATATAACCAAGCGACTTATCCCACTCTTCCGCAGCGGGGCCGAAGAATATACCAGCATTCATCAAAATACTGGTGTCGTTAGGAATGAAGTAGAGTGTGCGTTCGGTGTACTCAAATGCTTTTTTGTAATTCTTTTCATCCTGATAAGAAGATATGGCTACGTTGAAATAGCTCTGCGCCAGATACGCATCCACTTGCTGATTCATCATAGGAAAACCCATTGGATCATTTACAAATGATGCGGTTGCACCTTTGTCCAATGATTTTGCTTTTTCAAATGACTCTTTTGCAATTGGAAATCCGTCCGCCACAAGTGACTTAAAGGATGTTACCTTGGTCGTATCAAATGCAGCATACACGAGGCCTTTCATATACCACGCCTTCGCTGCATTCTTTGATGGATTTCCTTTTTTGTCTACCATGAACTCCTGATTGGTAGTAGTTACATCAATGATGGCCTTGGCCTCATCCAACTTATTGGCACGCAATGCTTTTTCTGCATTGGCAATACTAGGCTTGATTTCTTTTTGACCGAAGGCCAAAAAAGGTACTGCCCAAATCAGCATGATTACTATCTTTTTCATCTCTCGTAAATTTAAATTAGGTTCTATTTTGTTTTATTCAGTTTGGTTTGTGCTTTCATTTTCCTGTATGTCGTCTTCTATCTTTTGAATCTTTTCAACAGAAGAAATCGCATCGTCTTCATTGAGTTTAATCAGACGCACACCCTGTGTGGCGCGGCCCATTACTCTTAGTTCTCCTACACTGATGCGTATACTAATACCCGATTTGTTAATAATCATAAGGTCATCATTATCGATTACCTCCTTGATTGCAACAAGCTTGCCAGTTTTTTCGGTGATGTTCAGAGTCTTCACGCCTTTGCCACCTCTGCGTGTAATGCGGTAGTCTTCAATGGATGACCGTTTGCCATATCCTTTTTCAGATACCACCAATAAATTGGCATCCGCTCGAGAGATGCATACCATGCCGATTACTTTATCAGAATCACTTTCTAAAGTTACACCTCTAACTCCAGTAGCCGTTCTTCCCATCGGGCGTACATCACTTTCGTGGAAGCGAACTGCTTTGCCTTCGCTCTTGGCAATGATGATATCGTTGCTACCGTTGGTCAAGGCAGCGTTCAACAACCTGTCTCCTTCGTTGATAGTAATTGCAGTAATTCCATTAGCCCTCGGTCTGGAGTATGCTTCTAATGAAGTTTTTTTGATTGTGCCCTTTTCAGTGCAAAGAATTACAAATGTATTGTTGATGTATTCTGTATCCTCCAGGCTCTTTACGTTGATTACTGCGCGTACCTTATCACCGGGCTCAATGTTAAGAAGATTTTGAATGGCTCTTCCTTTGGATGTTTTATTTCCTTCAGGAATTTCATACACCTTCTTCCAATACAACTGACCAAACTCGGTGAAAATCAACAGGTAATTGTGCGCCTGACTGATAAATAAATGCTCAGTAAAATCATCCTCTTTCGAAGAAGCTGCTTTCGAACCAATGCCGCCTCTGCCCTGTGTGCGATATTCAGATAATGAAGTGCGCTTCACATATCCCTGATTTGAAACGGTAATTACCATCTCTTCATTAGGAATCATGTCTTCCAATGTAATGTCATCTTCGCTATTGACTACCTGTGTTCTGCGGGCGTCTCCATAACGCTCTTTGATATCAGCCAATTCATCTTTGATGATACCCATCCTTACAGACTCGTTGGAAAGTATTTCATTCAACCGGTCTATAAGCGCCTTCACTTCCTTGTATTCATTTTGAATCTTCTCACGCTCCAGGCCAGTGAGGCGCTGTAAACGCATTTCGAGAATGGCCTTTGCCTGAATTTCAGAAAGGTTGAATTGAGTCATCAACCCGATTTTTGCCACCTCCGGATCTTTCGAATTACGGATTAATGCAATTACTTCATCGAGGTGGTCGAGTGCAATCAG
This sequence comes from Cyclobacteriaceae bacterium, assembly GCA_025455445.1. GTDB lineage: Bacteria > Bacteroidota > Bacteroidia > Cytophagales > Cyclobacteriaceae > ELB16-189. The sequence goes on along the minus strand of JALOMN010000021.1, from coordinate 7,633 downwards.
GTAACCCTCTAATATATGCGCCCGCTTCTCTGCTTCATTTAACTCATATCGTGTTCTGCGCACCACCACTTCATGACGATGCTCTACAAAATAGACTATTAAGTCCTTGAGATTCAGCGTTTGAGGACGACCTTTTACAAGAGCTACATTATTAACTCCAAATGAGGATTGAAGTTGTGTGTATTTGAATAAGTTGTTTAGCACGATGTTGGGTATCGCATCTCTCTTCAAGTCATACACCACTCGGTATCCATCTCTGTCAGATTCATCGCGGATGTCACTGATACCTTCAATTTTCTTTTCATTGACCAGGGCGGCAGTTTTTTCAATCATCTGCGCCTTATTTACCATGTAAGGTATTTCAGTCACCACAATCTGGTCTTTGCCTGTGCTGGAGGTAACAATTTCTGCCTTTGAACGCACTACAATTCTTCCTCTGCCGGTAAGAAATGCTTCCTGTACTCCTCGATAACCATAAATGATACCGCCTGTGGGAAAGTCTGGTGCGGTGATGTATTTCATCAACTCAACAATCGTGATGTCGCGGTTGTCGATATAGGCAATTATTCCATCAACCACCTCGCTCAGATTGTGTGGAGCCATGTTGGTGGCCATACCCACTGCTATCCCTGAAGAACCATTGATCAATAAATTGGGAGCCTTACCCGGCAATACCGTAGGTTCTGTCAGCGAGTCGTCAAAGTTGGGTTGAAAATCAACCGTATCCTTATTGATATCGGCCAACATCTCTTCAGCCAATCTGCGTAAGCGTGCTTCGGTGTAACGCATCGCAGCGGGCGAATCTCCATCAATCGAACCAAAGTTACCCTGCCCATCTACCAATGTATAGCGCAATGACCAATCCTGTGCCATTCGCACCATGGTGTCATACACTGAAGAGTCACCATGCGGGTGATATTTACCCAGTACTTCTCCGACTATCCTGGCTGATTTTTTATACGGTTTGTTATAGTTCACTCCCAGGTCAAGCATTCCATAAAGCACCCTTCTATGTACTGGCTTCAAGCCATCACGCACATCCGGCAACGCTCTTGACACGATTACAGACATCGAGTAATCGATGTAGGCACCGCGCATCTCATCTTCAATATTGATGGGTATTATGTTCTGTCTTGCCGGAGGTAAATTGCTTTCTTCTGCCACGCTAAAAATGTGTTTATAAAATTACTTTCTGTTGCCTCTTTTTAAGGCTAAAAATCAAGGCGCAAAGTAACTAAAATAAAGCAGAAGTATGCGCATAATTTTGCGCTAAAAAATGGGATTTCTGGTAAAAAAATGAAGTAAAAAACTAGTCTGAAAAAAGCTGATTAATAGGGGTTCAGTTTCTTCTTATTCTTTCCCTTATACTTGATCAATTTAGGGTAATTTTCGCCATAGTTGGGGTTCTGCTTTTTATAGAATGGATGCACCCTGCTACGGTATTCTTTATTGCCATGAGCATGGTTCATCTGAATCTTGCATTCACTATGAAAACACTTGCGCAGTTCGGGGATTGAATAGGTAACTCCCAACTGAAGGTATAGCGCATTCATGTTATGTTTTATGGTACGACCCGTACCGGCAATATCGATTTGATAACTCTTGATATCGAATGAGGGCTTCAGGAATACGCCAAAATTTTCAGAAAGATTTCGTTCCATCACCACACCAATATTTGCATTGAGACTCTTGGTGATAAAGCCCATTGAAAAATTATTTCCTGGCTTATATCCACCTAGTTGAAACACTCCGCTAAATAGTATATCCTGCCACCGGTAAAATGAATACCCGGCATAACCATAATACTTTTTCATAATCCCCGATGGATCAGACACAGTAAAACTTCCAATCTTATCGGTAAATGTGGTGGGCCTGAATGTGCCGATGTTCATAAACTCCAACCCATAACCACCCCCTATCCTGAAATTTTTAAATTCATAATGAACTGTGAGATGCAACGGAAAATTAAACGCATTGCCTTTGTACTTTAATTTGGCAGTGTCAGAACTTATGAGATAAGAGTCTGGTAAGGCCGGTGGCTGCCCGGAGCTAACTGTGTTTACCCAAGCGGAATACAACGGTGAGGCTACATTTCCGGCTGGAAAAATTTGTGGCGCAATACCACTTCCCTGTAGAATACCGAAACCATCTAATTTATGTGCCATGTAGGTATTTCCTGCTCCAATGCTGGCACTAAACTTTATGCGTGTTAACACCTTGCGCACTGTATTAGGTTTTCTTTTAGCATATATGGTTTCGAGCGGAAACGTTGGTATTTCATCATCCTGCGCGATTACTATGCCCGGTAATGTTACCATTACCAGCAATAAGAACGATATGTAGACGGTTTTTGACAGGTTAGTATAAATCAAATTACGGTTAAAGATACACACGCCATGATGGATGACAAAACATACCGTTTTCTAATAACCATAATAGGGATATCGGCTTTCCAGCGAAGTGTAGGTATGAAAGAGTATCTGACCCTTTGTAGCTTCATAAGTAAACTGCTGAGTGGTAGTTTCATTAACACTTTTCAGTTGCAGTGTAAGGGTATTTTTGCCCGCTTCTAAGGGTACGCGAGTATATTGGATCTGGTGTGGCAGCGTCTGCCAGTTTCGGGTATCAGCCCTTTCTGTGAGTGCATTAATGGCGCCCAGCATCGTACCCAACATCCGGTCTTCTTTTCGAACCTGGTATTCCAATGATTTTTTTACCGCCACACGTATCAGCGCTTTACTTAATTCCAGATTCATGCGCTGTTGCAAACTATGAAAAGCAATTTTGTTTACATCCTCAAGCAATTGCAACGGTAGCTCTTTGTCATTTTGTATCAGCGAGGCCTGTGTAAAATAAACCGGTCGCTCGATATATCTGGGAAAGGCCACGCGAAATACTTCCATGGATGACAATCCACCTCGCTCACGTTCATTATAATTGTCCAAGGGAAAAGGAAAAGTTATTCCTAGCTCAGCGTTGGTGAAATAAATCCAATTATCACGTCTTGTCACCACAAAGGTTATTCCCCACTCGGCTTTGATCGGACTCAATCCATTATGCCAGAAAAACACCAGCTCCCCTCCTTCCGGCTGTTGATAAGTAAAATCGTGTAATTGAAATTTCGTTTTATAAAATTCAAATTCGTCATTAAGTCCGCTCAAGAAGGCGGCACGCACCAAATCTTCTTTTAGTTGGTCCGGTGCGGTGATGCGAAAGAGTTTTTCATATTCATCCGTATAGATTTCATAGGCATTGCGATAGGCTATAAACGCATTGTTATAGTCTTTATCCGTCTCATAAATGATGCCCATCAATGCATGCACGAACGCATCTTTTCGATACTTGATATCGGATTCGTATCGATCGCTTAGCTGCTGCAACCGGATATTTAATCTCCTGCATTCCACCAATGCGTTTTCATGCTGGCCCAACTTTAAAAAATTAAGTGCTTTATAATATAGCACCATCAGATGTTCATGGTCCTCTCCGCGATAGTTTGTGATCATCGGATTGGTCAGGTATGAGGTCGCTTCGTAGAGATAATTTTTTCTGTAATCTTCACCAAACAAATAGGCTTTTTCCAGATACTCATTGCTCTCATTGTATTTGCCCATCATCGAAAGCACAAGCCCGTTGTTTACGTAATAAAGCAACTCCTGCCTGCCGCTTGATTCGCCAGGTTTAGATTGAAGTTGTTGTAAAGCATTATCTAATTGACCTTGCTCAAATTGTTGATTAAAATTCTGGTTGGATTGATAATAAGTAGGCGAACAGGCTATCGCTCCCAAACAAATCATCATGTAAAAGATGTATCTTGAATTGTATGTGATGGAATTACTCATGAATAATTCAAGAATGATGATAGACTTTTAATCAATTCTAGTTACGAACATATTTTTTTATTTCATGTTGTCCGTACCAAATCCGCTTATTGGTTTCCATGTTGGTAAGGAAAAGAGTAGTCACATAATTCACTACCTTTCTATTGTTGTATACATCGGTTTCGGAAGTCATCTCACCAAATAATATTAAATCAGCACCTGTCTCCTTGCCCCATTGGGCCATGGTGGCCGGGTCAGCAAAGTCCTGCTGCTGGGCGCGCTCATTGCGAAGTTTATCTCTGAATTCATCTGACTCTACCAACTCGGCAATGCTGGAATTGAAAATAGCCATCTCAAATTTCTTGATATAGTTGTTGGCGTCAATATGTTCAGTGGTACGGTTTCTGATTTGGCCTACAATGATTACTGGTTTCTTTCCACGAGTGCTTGCGTACTCCTTAAAGCTACCGCTATTTAATAAGTCTGAAATCATTTTATCAGCCACCTGTCGTGAATCGGTATCATTCCACCGTCCGCTTAAATCATATTGCTCATTGGGGTCTACCCGCGTCACAGTTCGGGCACAAGAAAATAAAAGGGTAGCAAAAAATAAGAACTGGAGGATTCGCATCGATTTCATAGTGAATTTTCTAATTCAAAATTCAGGCCAGACAGACTTCATATAGCCTTTAAACGGGCAATGACCTCTTTGGGGTTTTCGGACGAAAACACGAAGTTGCCAGCCACCAAAACATCGGCTCCGGCCATAAGCAAAGGTTTCGCATTGTTCTGGTTTACACCTCCGTCAATTTCGATTAACGCTTTTGATTCTTTGATGGCTATCAACGACTTAAGTTCCGCCACTTTATCGTAGGTGTTTTCAATAAACTTCTGGCCACCAAATCCTGGATTCACTGACATCATGCATACCAAATCAATATCGGCAATGATATCTTTCAACAGCGATACGCCTGTGTGTGGGTTTATGGCAACGCCCGCTTTCATACCCAATGATTTGATATGTTGCACCGTGCGATGGAGATGGGTGCTTGCTTCAAGATGTACCGTAAGCACCTCTGCCCCGGCTTTATGAAAGGCTTCCACATATCGCTCTGGTTGCACAATCATTAAATGCACATCCAGCGGCTTTGTGGCATGTCTTTTAATTGCTTCTATAACCGGAATCCCAAACGAAATATTCGGTACAAACACGCCATCCATCACATCCACATGAATCCAGTCGGCCTGGCTTTCATTAATCATTTTTACTTCACGCTCGAGGTTGGCAAAATCTGCTGCCAGAATAGAAGGTGCAATTACAGGCATGGTCTCTTAAAATTGATGCCACAAAGATAGGCGATGTGACTGTTGAAAGCTATGTGTTGAGGCTATAACCTTACAAACTTTATTGTGCTGATTAGCTCACCCATCTGCACCTGCATAAAATATAATCCTACATACAATTTTGAGATATCGTACTCGAAAGGATTATTCATCCAGCTAATTGGATAATTGATTTCCTCTACCCTCTTTCCTTGTGAATCATAAATGCGAATCTGAAGGGAGGTAGCCTCTACTGATTTTAGTTTTATATAAAGGCTGTTACCGGAAACGGGGTTTGGATAAAGGCTAACCTTCTCTTCGGTTTGCGTGCGCTCAATGTAATTTTTTGCAGCCGTAAAATGGGGTAATCCATACCCTTTCAGATTATCGGGTTTACTGGCTTGATCCGCTGAGCGGATAATCGACTCGTAGATTTGTGCGACATTCAAGTCCGGAAAGGCTTGACGCACACCTGCCGCCAGGCTGGCAATTAGCGGACTCGCTAAAGATGTGCCCGAAGCAGTGCCGAGGCTGCCATTGATTTTCACCACGCTGGTGGCAGAACCCATCGCCACCACATCGGGTTTTATCCGTGCATCTGCTGTAGGTCCTTGTGAGCTAAAAGAACTAAGCGCCTCTGAAGAAGTAATCGACCCAACTCCAAACACAGCATCTGCATCCGCAGGAGGTGTCACTGTTTTCCATGAATTTCCACCCTCATTTCCGGCACTGCACACAACCACAATTCCCTTTTCAAAAGCTTTACGCGCAGCCCTTGTGACAATCGCTGTCATTCCATCCAATTGTGATTTTTCATAATTCATGGAGGCATCATCAAAATCATAATAACCCAAAGAAGAATTAATCACATCCACTCCGGCACTATCGGCACGTTCAGCGGCAAAAGTCCAGTTAAATTCCTCAATACGATATTCACTGGAGACATCTTCTGTAAGATAAAGGCAATAGTCTGCTTTGTGCACGCCTCCGGTATATGAACCTTCAGTATATGCGGCCATCACCGAAAAAACTTCTGTGCCATGGTCATCATTCTGATACACCCCTGATGTATTGTTTACAAAGTTGAATGTCTGCTTGATACGGCCATCTGTAAATAATGCAGCAAATGGAGCTGTTACATTCACTCCTTGAAAACCGCTGTCGAAAATTGCAATTAGCACACCTTCACCTCTGTAACCTGAATCGTGCATCACATCCAATCCGATCTGTTGCAGTTGAACCATGTTTACGGGTTGACTTGCTTCCGTATTTTTCTTTTGTTTTATAGAAGATTGCCTTCCGCTACTAAGTTTTTTTCCGGGCGCTACATAACTTATCGATTTTACAATCGGCAAGGATTGAATGTTGGCAATGTTAGAGGCGTCTGTTTCTATCAACACACCATTCCACCAGCGCGAAGTAAAGAATGTATTAGCCCCTGTTGCTTTTACCTGCGCGACATAAGCCGGGTTGACAGGCAGATCTTCCTCTGTGATGGAGATCACCTGATTTTGCCTGCGGGCAATACTTCGTTCAGAAAGGAATTGTGAAGGCTCCGAAACAGAGTACGGTGTTCCTTGCTTGTCTTTGAAATAAACGAAATAGCGGTTAACCTGAGCAGTCGCGCTTGAAAATGCGAATAATAAAAATAAGATAGCTCTATAACGCTCCATTTGACTTAATACTCTGAATCAGAATAACTCCTTTTTCAACAAATTGTTGCCCAAGACAACTGCCACTCGTGCAGTATTTCAACTGAACGGTTTCTTTATACACCAGGCCCACGTCTTTAGCATAAATCTCACTTCGTTGATCCTTCCCTGTAGGAATATCATTGTATGCATTTTGGGTAACAGTTATTGTATTGGAAACCTGATATCCATTTGATAAAGAAGTCAAATCAGCCACCTCAGAAATAAAGTATTTCTCACTCTTCGAATCATTAAACAGATTACCATTGTCAGGAAGATTATTAAACTCATTACCATCCCAACTTAAATTCAAAGAAGGTGGAAAAAGTAATTTTACAAAGAGTGTATTGCTTTCATTTTGTATCAACTTGTTGTTTACTATTTTGGCTGACCAGGTTTCATAAGCTTGCCAGGCAGCAGATGGATTGCCACGCTTCTCGCGGGTGATAATGTAAGTGATACTGCCGTCATCATTTTTTGCTGAATCAGAAACCAGAACACGCAATTCATAGGTACTTTCCGTTTCAACGTTATTCAGAATATCAGTTTGCACCACCTCATAAATCTGAAAATTGCCAACCTGTAGCGGAAAGTAATCGAACCCCATATCAGGTTCCAATGGTGTATCAGACTCACAAGACACTATGAAAACGCTCAACACAATCCCAAATCGAAGTATCTTGTTCATTCTAAGTTCAATTTCATTTCAAAGTTATTTTTTCTTTTTGATATTTGAGCCATGTCATTAAAAACGAAAGTAAAAGCCGGAAACATCACTAATTTGAGCGATGCACGCTA
>JALOMN010000282.1 GCA_025455445.1 Cyclobacteriaceae bacterium | reverse complement strand
GGAAAAACGAAAACAATTATTTTCTCGGGTGACCTTGGCCCGTTATCACTTCCGCTTTTAAAGCCTTATGATCATTTTACAAAAGCGGATTTGGTATTTATTGAATCAACGTATGGAGACCGCGATCATAAATCGTATGAAGATACGATCGATGAGTTTGAGCGTATTTTAAAAGAGGCGTATGAAAGTAAGGGAATTATTTTAGTGCCTACTTTTGCAGTAGGTCGCGCGCAACAAATTATTTATCACCTCGCAGAAATGTTTCATTCAGGAGCACTTCAACCTTTCCCGGTTTATCTGGATAGTCCGATGGCAACCAGCGCCTTTAATGTGTATTACGACAACCAGGAAATGCTTGATGAAGAATATCATGCACTAAAACGCAAAGGTGTATTTCCATTGAATCGCAAGTACTTTCTCACCAGCGCTACGGCACAGGATTCAAAAAAGCTAAATGATTTGAAAGGACCGTGTATGATATTGGCAGGTGCCGGCATGTGCAATGGCGGAAGAATACTTCATCATTTGGCGCATAATCTTGAAAATCCGAATGCTCACATCATGATCGTAGGTTATCAGGCACAAGGTTCACTGGGCAGACGTTTGGTGGATCGAATTCCAAAAATTTCGATTTTCGGTGAGCAAAAGGAATTGAAGGCACAAGTGCATACACTTAACGGTTTTAGTGCGCACGCTGGGCAAACTGAATTGCTTAATTGGTTTTCTTACCTCGCACCCAACAAACCTAAAGTCGTGATTACGCATGGTGAAGACGGGCCTCGTGAGGCGCTTGCGGCACTTATTAAAAAGAAATATAAAATCACTGCCACATTACCTAAAATTGGTGATGTAATCGAAATTTAAGAGAAATCCATTGAACTGGTAAACGGATTATGCACAGCATGATCCGTTTTTTTTACGTCTTAACTCTCCGAATCTAAGCGCTTGAAGTGCATTTTTATGCCAAATGTGCAAAGTTCAATGATTTATCATTTTGATTTAATCAAATGATTAATACATTTGTTTAATATTTCACCCACCTGCTATGGCTAAAAAGAAAATAGAAACACCGGCCACCACAGAAGAAAAAATCAAGGAAGCGGCCCGCAAAGTATTTATGCGCAAAGGATTTTCTGCTACCCGCACCCGCGACATTGCCGAAGAGGCCGGTATCAACCTGGCCTTGCTCAATTATTACTTCCGCAGCAAGCAACGACTTTTTGAAGAAGTGATGCAGGAGAAAATCCAGAAACTGCTGGGAACCCTGGTGCCAATTATGAATGATGCAGAATTAACATTGGAAGAGAAAATTGAAGGTATTGTTTCGCATTATATTGATGTGCTCTCAGCCAATCCTGATTTGCCCATGTTTGTGTTGAATGAACTTGGCAAGAACAATTTCAGCATTGTAAAAAATGCCAACCTCGATAAAGTCATTTCGCAATCTTCATTTGTAAAGCAGTTGCGTGAGCGCAGGAATGACCTGAACCCGGTGCACTTCATCATTTCCATATTTGGAATGATCATTTTTCCATTTGTAGCCCGGCCGATGATGTTCCTTACCGGAATGACGAATGAGAAATCATTTATTCTGTTGATGAATGAACGCAAGGCTTTGGTTCCGGTGTGGGCGAAGGCGATGTTAAAAGCAAAATAGAAGTTGAACATCTTAGTAATGAGCATATGAAACGAATGATAAACCTGCTGCTGTTTCTTTTGATGGTATCTTCTGCTTTCGGACAGATCACCATTGAGCATTGCCAGGAAAAAGCAAAAGCAAACTATCCGTTAATTAGACAATATGATTTGATTGCTCAGTCGGCTGAATATACAATCTCCAATGCCAACAAAGCCTACTTGCCCCAGCTGAGCCTGAACGGAATTGGCGCCTACATCATCAAAGGATTTCCTGCAGTATCGTTACCAGGCATGCCGGCCGCGGAAGAAGAAAAGTTAAAGTTTATAGGCATTGCGCAACTGAACCAAACCATCTGGGATGGTGGCGCCACACGCACACAAAAGAACGTGGCTAGCGCCAACGCTGCGGTCGAAAATGCTAATATTGATGTAGCGCTGCATCACATTGAAGAGCGTGTGAATCAATTATTCTTTGGTATTCTGGTAATTGATGAGCAACTAAAGCAACTCACGATTGTAAATGAAAATCTTACCCGCAACCTGAACAAACTTCAGCTAACCAAAGACAATGGCCTGGCTTTTCAAACAGATGTAGATGAACTCAAAGCAGAGATATTGAATCTCGAGCAACGAAAAATTGATTTTACCTTCACCCGCAAAGGGTATGTGGATATGCTTTCTTACCTGATGGGTGAGCAATTGCCACAATCGGTACAATTACAAAAGCCAATCGTGGAAAACATTGAAAACATAATTACACAGCAGAACAATCGACCGGAGTTAACACTTTATTCGTCTCAACGCGCACTGATTGAACAGAAGTCTTCCTTCAATAAGGTGCTGAACATGCCTAAGATTGGCTTGATGGGAGCGGGCATCTTAGTTTCTCCTGAGGCTAACTTTGGTGCTTCGCAGATTTCATCACTTGCATTGGCAGGTTTGAGTGTGTCGTGGAATACAGGCGGTATTTATACAACAACAAACAACAGGCAACTTGATCGGATTCAACTCGACCGCATCGCTAATCAACAGGAAACATTCTTGTTCACCAGCAACATTCAGTTGAAGCAGATTGCGAGTGAAATAGAAAAGCACCGGGCTATTGTTAGTAAAGACGATGAAATTGTGGCTTTAAAGGCAAGCATCAAAAAATCATATCAGTTGAAATATGATAATGGAATGAGCACCATGAATGATTTGATCACCGCCATAAACAGGGAAAGCGAGGCGCGCAGTAATCAGGCATTGCACCAGGTGCAACTTTTGATGAGTGTATATAATTACAAAACCATTAGTGGCAATTGAGTTAAACAATGAATAAAAATAATAACGATATGAAAAAGGTTCTCTCACCACTTGTCTTCATCATGGTGATCCTGCTCGGATGTAACAATGGAAATCATAAATATGATGCTTCTGGCACGTTTGAAGCAACCGAGACAATTATCTCTGCGGAAGCGAATGGAAAAATTATGACACTCACTGTAAATGAAGGTGATGTGTTAGAGGCTGGCGAGCAGTTAGGTTATATCGACAGCACACAACTTCATCTTACCAAGCTGCAATTACTGCAAAGTCAGAAGGCAATTCTTTCCGGTAAGCCGGATATTAAAGCGCAGCTCGAGGCATTGCAACGCGAACTTGAAAATGCATTGTCAGACAAAAAGCGAATTGAAAACCTGGTGAAAGGCGATGTAGCTTCACAAAAACAACTGGATGACGCCACTACCAGAATAGCAGTGATAGAAGCACGGATTGCTGCACAGAAGAGTGCGCTCACTACTACCACTACTACCCTAAGTGAACAGAGTCAAACAATTGCTGTGCAACTTGCGCAGGTAGAAGATCAACTTAAGAAATGTAAAATCATCAACCCGATACAAGGCACAGTGCTGGCCACGTATGCACAACCCTATGAAATGATTTCAGCCGGAAGACCGATTTATAAAATTGCTGATTTGTCTGCCATCAATCTGAAGGCTTATATCTCCAGTGATCAATTCATTAACGTCAAATTAGGACAAACCGTGAAAGTGTTGGTGGATGCGCAGGAAGGTGGTGTAAAAACATATGAAGGAACAGTGGAATGGATTAAAAACATATGAAGGAACAGTGGAATGGATTAACAGCAAGGCGGAGTTTACACCCAAGACTATTCAAACAAAAAATGAACGCGCCAACCTGGTGTATGCTATCAAGGTGAAAGTAAAAAACGATGGGTTGTTGAAAATTGGAATGTATGGGGAAGTCTTATTTAATTGAGAATTGAAAATGGAGAATTGTGAATTATGAATGGAAAATTGAAAATGAAAAGAGAAAGTATCATTGATGTTAAGTCCTACGATTTTGCAATCAAAATTGTGAGAGCATATCAAAGGATTACCCAAACTCATAAGGAATTTGTATTGTCAAAACAGTTATTAAGAAGTGGTACATCCATTGGTGCTAATGTGAAAGAAGCAGAACATGCACAATCGAAGGCCGACTTTCTGAATAAGATGAATATCGCTTTAAAAGAGGCCAATGAAACAGCCTATTGGCTCAATATTTTAAAGGATACAGAATATCTTTCACTTGAAGCGTTTACGAGTTTAAAACAGTCTTGCGATGAATTAATCAGCATTCTTGTAAAAATCGTAGAAACAACAAAAAAATCCTTAGGCAAATAAACTATGTCACAGCCACTTTCCATTTTCAATTCTCCATTTTCAATTCAGTCTTCCGGTTGACAAAGTGGTATGGAAAAGAAAAGTCAGTGGCGGTGGATAGTGTTTCGTTTGAAGTTAACAAGGGCGAAGTGTTTGGATTGATTGGTCCGGATGGTGCCGGCAAGACAAGTATTTTCAGAATGCTCACAACGTTGTTGTTGCCTGATGGCGGAAGTGCCATTGTAAATGGATATGACGTAGTGAAAGACTATAAGCAAATCCGCAACAGCGTGGGATATATGCCTGGAAAGTTTTCGCTTTACCAGGATTTAAGTGTAGAAGAGAATCTCAGTTTTTTCGCTACCGTGTTTAACACCACCATCGAAGAAAATTATCACCTGATTCACGATATCTATGTGCAGATTGAACCCTTCAAA
>JALOMN010000281.1 GCA_025455445.1 Cyclobacteriaceae bacterium | reverse complement strand
TCGAACTGCAGCACCCCATCGGTTGCCCTGATAATCCGGATTATTTAATATCCTTTCATCTATATCGTTTAGATGACGATTGACAGCTGACTGCCATAACTGATAGGTACTGAAAAAATTGAAGTCGATTTTGATTTCCAGCCCACCTGCCTCGTTATCACTCCAATCATTCAATCGTTGCACTAACCGGATGTCTCCTATTATCACTTTGTCATCAAAATTATCTGCCAGGTTAGTTTCATAAATACCACTTACTTTAAGCCTGCGCATGCGCGGTGGGTTCTGAAAAAAATGCACCATGATTTCATCACCGGTTTTTGCATTTATCTTATCGGCTATGATGCGACTTAGAATTATTTCGCGTGAATATGCTGAATCAGGAAAGTGTAAAAACTCACCTTCTACCATTGAATTTGCAAACTGTGTTTGATCATAACTTTTGCCAACTCCTTTAAATACAATACCCAGCACTTCTTCTTCTGATTTTATCAGCCCTGCTTTGTGACTGAATTCCTGCACATGGGTAACAAAGCCAAATTTATCCGGCTGTTGATATAGCGATATCCGATAATCAAAAGGCTGTTCTTCAACCGCATTGCTCATGGTAAATTGAGTTACCAGCAAATGGTTGCTGAACGAATAAATTTTATTCTTCACCTCCGACTGAAAACCCAACATGATAAGGAATGAAACAATAGCCGCAGCCAATCCAATTGCAATACTAGCCACAGCAATTTTATGTATGATCGAAGAAAAGCTATCGCCTTGCCCGTGACGGATTCTTTTTGATATGAAATAAGAAAGGTTCAAAGAATGGCTTAATTTTGGTTTTATAGAGTGCCAAAATATAAAGAAATGAGAAGGATTTGGTTGTTATCTGTTTTTTTGTTGCTCTTCAGCGCATGTGATGCACAAAAAACAAATTTAAAAGTAACCTTGGGTGCAGAACAACTTGACCAACTGCTTCCACTACTTACTAATAAGCGCGTGGGCCTGGTAGTGAATAATACAGCCCTCATTGGCAAAACTCACCTGGTGGATACACTCGTAGCCCGGGGAGTGCAGGTAAAAAAAATCTTTGGTCCCGAACATGGATTTCGTGGCGATGCTGCCGATGGTGAACACGTAACGGATGCAGTGGATGCTAAAACAAAAGTTCCTGTTGTTTCATTGTACGGAAAAAATTACAAAGCCACACCAGAGCAGGTGCAGGATCTGGATATTCTCATCTTTGATATTCAGGATGTAGGTGCTCGTTTTTATACCTATATCAGCACTATGCACTACCTGATGGAAACCTGTGCAGAGAATAATAAAAAACTGATCATTCTGGACAGACCCAACCCCAACGGCAGTTATGTAGATGGTCCTATCCGCGAAGAAGAATTTAAATCTTTTGTGGGCATGCATCCTATACCCATTACACACGGCATGACCATTGGTGAACTGGCCCAGATGATCAATGGAGAAGGCTGGCTGGCCGGGGGAAAAAAATGTGAACTTCAAATTATCACACTCAAAAACTGGAAACATACGGATGAATATTTATTGTCCGCAAGACCCTCACCAAATTTGCCAAACAATCAGGCAATCCGATTATATCCTTCTCTTTGCTTATTTGAAGGAACAGTCATCAGCCTGGGCAGAGGCACGCCCACACCTTTTCAGATTTTAGGAAATCCGGAATTAAAAGATATGCCTTATACATTCACACCTGTTGCCATGAAAGGATATTCACTGGAACCTCCTCATAAAGACAAACTATGTTACGGAATTGATTTACGAACAATCACTCCTCCACAAAAAATCGATTTACAATACCTAATCATGTTCTACCAGAAATATCCTGACAAAGAAAAATTCTTTACTGCATATTTTGATAAACTGGCTGGCACTGCCAGGCTAAAACAGCAAATCAAAGACGGGCTCACTGAAGAACAGATCCGGGCAAGTTGGAAACAGGGGCTGGACGAATTTAATACTAAACGGGAGAAGTATTTATTATACAAATAATTTAAGATTTCAAGTCTCAAATTCAAAATTTGATTTATTCCTCTGCCTTGGCGTTGAAACATTTGAAACATGAAATATAGAATTTGAAATTAAATGACCAAACAAGAAAAAGTAAAAGACATTCTGAAAATACTGGATAAGTATTATCCTAAACCGGAAGTGCCGCTCCATCATAAAGATGCTTACACATTATTGATTTCAGTGTTGCTCTCTGCACAATGTACCGATGAACGTGTAAACAAAACCACACCCTCACTTTTTAAACTGGCCGATAATCCTTACGACATGGTGAAGTTATCGGTAGAGGAAATCAGGGACATCATCAAACCCTGCGGATTATCACCTATGAAATCAAAAGGAATTTATGGCCTTTCAAAAATATTAATCGACAAACATAACGGTCAGGTGCCCAATACATTTGAAGCACTTGAAGAATTGCCTGCCGTGGGGCATAAGACTGCTTCGGTGGTGATGACACAATGGTTTGGCATACCTGCTTTTCCGGTAGACACACACATCCATCGATTGGCATATCGCTGGGGCTTAACCAATGGTAAAAGTGTAGAGCAAACTGAGAAAGATTTGAAAAGACAGATTCCGGAAGACAAGTGGAACAAAGTACATTTACAGATTATTTATTTTGGCAGGGAGTTTTGCCCGGCACGCGGCCATGTATGGACCGAATGCCCGATATGTAAAAAGTATATGAGAAAAGAATTGAGAGACTGAAATGAATACACTCCGCATTATTTTCATGGGCACACCCGAATTCGCAGTGCCCAGCCTCGAAATCTTAATTGAAAACAAATTCAATGTGGTGGCCGTGATTACTGCGCCTGATAAACCTCAAGGTCGCGGACAAAAGCTCACTGCATCGCCCGTAAAAGAATGTGCACTTAAATACAAGATTCCGGTGTTGCAACCAAACAACCTGAAGTCCCCTGAGTTTCTGGAAGAGTTGCGATCCTATCATGCCAACCTGCAAGTGGTGGTGGCGTTTCGCATGTTGCCCGAAGCAGTGTGGTCCATGCCTGCATTGGGCACCTTCAATCTGCATGCTTCCTTGCTCCCGCAATATCGTGGCGCTGCTCCGATTAACTGGGCGATAATCAATGGCGAGAAAATAACGGGGGTTACAACATTTTTTCTTAAGCACGACATTGATACAGGCAGTATTATCTTTCAAGATGCTGAAGAAATTTACGACAATGACAATGCAGGAAGTTTATACATCAGGCTAATGCATAAAGGTGCTGCACTTGTATTAAAAACAGTTCATGCCATTGAACGAAATGAGTTTCACTCGAAACCCCAGGATGAATCATCTGAAATTAAACATGCACCTAAAATATTTAAAGAAACTTGTCAGATAAACTGGAATCAACCCTACAGGCAAATCATCAACTTTGTGCGCGGACTCAGTCCTTACCCAGCCGCATGGACTATCCTTGACGGTAAACTATTTAAAATATTAAAATGTGATCATGCGCATGCACATAGTGATGCACTTCAGCCTTCAGAATTTATAACCGACAATAAAACATATTTGTACTTTAAAGCAGCAGATGGTTTGGTTGCCATTGAAGAGTTTCAGCCAGAAGGCAAAAAGAAAATGACGGTGGAGGAATTTTTCAGAGGAAATAAACTTTCATAAATAAATTACATACCGGAATCAGTAATCCCTAATTAAGTATCTCCATTATGGTCATATCACTTATTGCTGCGCTTAGTAAAAATCGTGTCATCGGAAAAAATAACGACCTCCCCTGGCATTTGCCAGATGACATG
>JALOMN010000280.1 GCA_025455445.1 Cyclobacteriaceae bacterium | reverse complement strand
GCTTCGAATGGTGTGCCTGCTGTTGCCATTGCGGATTATAAATCATCCTCACGCTTTTATTCGCCCCTGGTAAAGAATATTGCCAAAGAAGAAAATATTCCGGTGGCTGAATTGGAAGCTATTACCGGCTCGGGCGCAGAAGGTCGCGTTACAAAAAAAGATATTATTGAATATGTGCAAAACAGGAAGCTGGGTGTTTCCATAGCGTCTGTTCAAACAAAATCCGCTGCGGCTTTAGTCCCTGCCTCTATCAGCGCAGGCGATGAAATTATCCAGATGGATCGCATGCGCAAGATGATTGCCGAGCGTATGGTAGACTCCAAACGTACGGCACCGCATGTAACTTCTTTTGTAGAAGCGGATGTGACGAACATCGTGTACTGGCGCAATAAAATGAAAGGTGAATTTCAGAAGCGCGAAGGTGACTCACTTACGTTCACACCTATTTTTATCGAAGCACTTATTTTAGCCATCAAAGATTTCCCGATGATCAATATACAGGTGGATGGAGATCGGATCATTAAAAAGAAAGATATCAATATTGGTATGGCAGTAGCACTGCCTTCCGGTAACTTAATTGTGCCGGTGATTAAAAATGCAGATCAGTATAGCCTTACGGGATTAGCCAAAGCAGTGAACGATCTTGCACTTCGCGCGCGCGAAAATAAACTTAAACCCGATGAGCTTACAGGCGGAACGTTTACCATTTCAAATGTAGGTTCCTTCGGTAATGTAATGGGCACACCGATTATCGTGCAGCCGCAGGTGGGTATTATAGCGGTAGGTGCTATTCAGAAAAAACCAGCCGTAATTGAAACTCCTTACGGAGATGCAATCGCCATCCGACACAAAATGTTCTTATCACATTCGTACGACCATCGGGTAGTAGATGGCTCACTCGGTGGCAGTATGGTAAGACGTGTTGCCGATTACCTCGAAAAGTTTGACATCAACAGAACAATCTAAAGCACTTTTAACACTGAGCCTTCTGTAACTGCAGAAGGCTCATTTTTTTATCACAAAAAATCACGACCATGAAATGCCCATCAACAAAGCAAACCCAAAGAAATTATAATCAGGTTTGGGCATTCCATGTGACCAAAATAAATAAATATTAACACATGAAATTCGGAACCAAAGCTGTGCATGCTGGTGTAGAACCAGATCCTTCTACAGGAGCAATTATGACTCCCATCTATCAAACTTCTACCTACGTGCAGGAGTCGCCTGCCAAACATAAAGGATATGCCTATGCACGGGGCGCAAATCCTACACGTAACTCACTGCAAAAAAGTATCGCAGCACTTGAAAACGGCAAGCATGGAATCTGCTTTTCTTCTGGCATGGGCGCCACCGATGCGGTAATAAAATTGTTAAACCCCGGTGATGAAGTAATCACCAGCAACGATCTGTATGGTGGCTCCTACCGTATGTTTAAAAAAGTATATGAGCGATTTGGGATCAAATTTCATTTTATTGATCTCACTCATGCCGACAATATTGATGCATACGTGAATGAACGCACCAAGCTTTTTTGGATCGAAACACCTTCCAATCCGCTCATGCGAATTATTGACATTCAGGCTTGTGTGAGCAAAGCAAAAAAACATAACATACTCGTAGCAGTTGACAACACCTTTGCTTCTCCGTATCTGCAAAATCCATTAGACCTGGGCGCAGATATTGTCATGCACTCGGTAACCAAATACCTGGGCGGCCACAGTGATGTGATTATGGGTGCGCTCATCACCAATAACGATAAACTGCATCAGGACCTTGCCTTCATTGCCAACTCCTGCGGTGCTGTGCCCGGTCCGCAAGATTCATTCCTGGTGTTGCGTGGTATAAAATCATTACACCTGCGTATGGAGCGCCATTGCCACAATGGAAAAGTGATTGCAAATTATTTACGCGAACATAAAAAAATCGGAAATGTGTATTGGCCGGGTTTTGCGGATCATCCCAATCACGACATCGCTAAAAAACAAATGCGCGACTTTGGCGGCATGCTTTCATTTACATTGAAAAATGATACCCTCGAAAATGCCACCAAACTGATGGAGAGCATGGAACTCTTTTCACTTGCTGAATCACTGGGCGGTGTGGAGTCTCTGATCAATCATCCTGCATCCATGACTCATGCAAGTATTCCAAGAGAAGAAAGAATTAAAAACGGTTTGTCTGATTCATTGATACGTTTAAGTATCGGTGTGGAAGATGCCGAAGATTTAATTGCCGACCTCGAGCAGGCGCTGGCTAAAGTTTAAAACAAGAGGCTGCCTAAAAAGTCTGTTTTTCATCGCGCCAATGTATTGGGGCAATTGCAATTTTGTGTGCACTCCTCTAAAGGACTTTTGAGACAGCCTCTTTTAACACTATTTTGACTTCGCTTCATTAGTGTTAGCCCTGTGTATGTGGCGGCTGGCGCGATCTTGCTTTCTGTCGATCTTTCTGCGCTCTGCTGCCGTAACATCTCCATCTGCCTTTGCTCTGCGCTCAGTTCTTCGTATGTGCTTTTGTTCTTTTCTTACCCGCACAGCTTCTCTTCTTGAAATTTCACCGGACTGTTTACCCTGTTGTATCCGTTCTTGTTGTGTGTTCTGCCTGGCATCTACTTTTGGTGTAGACTCCTGCGCCAGTAAACTTACATTGATTAGCAAAATGAATGCGAAAAATAAAAATGTCCTTTTCATAATTAATTTTTTCGCTTTAGACCACAGCAAGCAGAAATGGTTTAAAAGAAACTAATTAATTTTTTGATGCTGCAACATCCTTCACCGGAATCCTGATAATAAACTCAGATCCCTGCGTGATGGTACTGTTGAGTGTAATCGTGCCTTGCATTCTATCCACCAGTGTCTTCACAATCGCCAGCCCTAAACCATTGGAACTTTCTCCGCCAGTAGGCCGTGCTGATAGTCTTTTAAATCGTTGAAAGATTAACTGTTTGTCATCCTCTGTAAATCCAGGGCCTTGATCTTTTATGGTAACGATGGCAAAACCCTCTTCCGTTGCGCCATGAATAAAGATCTTTGAATTTTTAGAAGAGAACTTAATGGCATTGGAAATCAAATTATCGATAATGCGATTCCAATAATCAGTTACCGATGAGAATGAAAATGTGATGGCATCGGTAAATTCAATCTCAATGGACTTCAGTTGCGCTGCCAGTTGATATGAACTTATCCGGCTTTCGATTAATTTTTTTAAATCTATTTGAGCGATGGGTGGTGTATGCCCGGCTACATTCAGAGAAGAAACATCAAGCAAATCACCAATAAGATCTGAACTGCTTTTCGAAACGCTTTTAATCATTTGTATATAATCCTTCTGCTCCTGGTTTAATCCATCATGCATTTCTATTAATGTAACCAAACCAGTAATGCGATTAAAAGGAGCTTTTAAATCATGCGCTACAATACTCATAAGTGAATCCTTTTCATTATTCAGCTCACTTAACTCACGATTGCGCGCAACCAGTGTTTGATTAGTATCAGAAATGGCTCGTTGCTGTTGCCTGATTTTTTCATTGTTTTCAGCGAGCATCAGATTAATGTCTTTTCTCTTTTTATTAAATACTAATAAAATGGCCGTTATTACTGAAAGAGATAGTATTAGCACTACCAAAATAATATTCTGAAAACGCTGCTGGGTGATGAGCGATTTGTTTTCAACCTGGTCTGCCTTTAGCAATTTATTTTCATTCTCAATTTTCTCAATCATTAATTGAAACTGAAGCCTTTCTATTTCACGCAGTAAATCGGTATTCTTAAGTTTCTCAGTTATTAATTTATAATCGTC
>JALOMN010000279.1 GCA_025455445.1 Cyclobacteriaceae bacterium | reverse complement strand
CTCTCTGTTTTTATCATCGAAGTGTCCGAATTTCATAGTGTGTTTACTAATTCTTTAAATTAAAATGCGTAAGTCAAATCAGGATTGTGTTAGTTCTTTCGTCCTGCGGGTATTTAGTTCATGAGTAATAGCGTCCATCTTTTTTTGATCCAGCGGATAAAGAGTCATTACCCCTGCCCCGATCAAAGCAACAATAGCGGGTATCCAACTCATGAGCATCACAATTCCCGGCACCGCTCCCTGAATGGCAATATCATCTTGTCCGTTGTAATGAAATGCGGCCAAAACAAAGCCAATTATAGCTCCGGCCACACCACCACCAAACTTGGTTGAAAAAGAACCTGCAGAATAAATCAATCCGGTTGCTCTGCGTCCATTTTTAAATTCCGAGTAATCGGCTGTATCACCCAACATGGCAAAAAACAGAGTTGGAAATATGGCAGCACCAAATTCAGAAAGTATTCCAAGCCCGAAAATACTTATGATATCGTCAGGACCACACAGCACAAGCAATGCGTTAACAAAACCTGAAAAGAGAAACGCATAAATAAAGAGGTTTCGTTTACCCAGTCGCTTTCCTAATGGCGCGGTTATCATGGCGCCTCCTATGGATGCAATCATCAAAGCAACCATAAACGAAGCCGATAATAGTTGATTGTTGAGGTAATGTGCAAAGTAGATTACTACAATGCCTTGCTTTATTGAATTGTAAACCTGAAAGAGTAACCCAATTATCAATAGAATTATCCACGGCCTGTTTTTGATTAGATCTTTTAAGTCTTTGCCCAGATTCGTTTCTTGAGTCTGAAGCGGCTTAACACGTTCTTTGGTGGTGTAAAAAGTTATAATCAAAGCCAAGGATAGAAATATGGATAAGAAATAAATAGAGTGGCTATACCCTGCTTTCTGATTGATGAGGGTTATGCTATCCTTGTCAAGGTTTTCTTCACCACTCACAATAAAGGAATATTCTTTATCTGCTTGCATGGAAAAACTTTTCCCTTGCGTTGGAATGTTGGCGGAGTCAGTTGCATGTGCCCAGGCAAATAAGGCTATTCCATTTTTGGTTTTTATGTTTACATTATCTACATCCGAAGGAGATGACACAGTTACCTCATACTTCCTGGTATCTACCTTGTTTACTTCAACGGTTGGATTAATGTTGCCAAAGTAGGCAACTAAAAACAAGAGTGCTCCCTGAACCAACATGCCTCCGGAAAATGCACCCACCATACGATAAGAACCAATACTGGTTCGCTCTTTATCATCCCCTGTCATTACAGCCATAAGAGCTCCGTAGGGAATATTATTGGCTGTATAAATAAGGGTAAAAGTAATATACATGGTATATGCATATACTATTTTCCCTGTGTCACTTAAGTCGGGGCTGGTAAATAACAACGATAAAATAACACCTAATGGAATAGCTGTCCATAATATCCATGGTCTGAATTTACCGTACCGCGTTTCCGTTCTGTCTCCGATAATACCCATGATGACATCGGTAATGCCATCGCTGAATCGGGTAATCAATAAAAGTAATCCTACAACGGCAGGTGCTATTCCATATACATCCGTGTAAAAAATAAACAAGAAGGTAGATACACCGCGCCAGGCTATATTGGCGGCACCATCACCAAGCGCATAACCGATTTTTTCAGATATTTTTAGTTTTTGGTTCAATGGTGCCATTGGAAAAATGGTTGGTTATTGTTTAGAATCATAACACTGCTGGCGATACTGAAATTGCCTATAATTTAATTATAAATGCTAGTATAATTGTCATCCATTCACAACTTAAGCTGCATTATTATACCTGCACCTGAAGGGTTGGCTATGCACGCGAATGAATCATGGTAGTAATTACCCGGGAGATTAATTGAAAATTTGTTCACATTGAAAGAGTAGTGAGTTTTTTGAACATATTAACTCCAATCACCACTGCTTGTCGATTAATTTCCAGCAGTTGCAGATAGTATATTGATGTAGGTTATAAGGCCACTGCCCATCTGTAGACCATACGATGGCAGATGATCGATCTGCTATCAATATTCAAGAATGAACTTCGATAAATTCTGATGGACATCAAGGCCTAGTTTTTTTCTAAGCCGATAGCGGGCCACCTCCACACCACGAAGGCTAATACCCATAAGGTTTGCAATCTCTTTGGTATCCATTTTAAGTCTTAGGAAGGCGCAAAGTTTTTGTTCTCCGGGTGTGAGATCTGTAAATTGTGTAGTGAGCCGTGTCAGAAAATCGCCATGCACCCGATCAAAATGATGCTCGAATTGCTTCCAGTCTTCTTGTACTTTAAGTGTGGTGTCAATGGCTTTTATGATGCGCTCCAGGGCGCGTTGTTTATCTTCTAGGTTGTCGGTTCTTCTAACCTGCCTGATATCCTCTTTGATATTTTCTATAAATTCATTCTTCACCACCAGGTTCATGGTAGAAGCAGCCAGCAGATTATTCACATGGCTTAATTCACTTTTTATCTGCTCTTCTCTTAATTCCTGAAGCTCCCTTTGTTTTTGTGCCAGCTCCTTTTGTTTCTCTTGTTCCAATCGCGACTGCTTGCTGCGGTAATATTGACGTTGCAGTCGATAGATCAGGTATAGTATGGAAATAGCAGCCAGCACATATAACATGCGGGCAACAAGACTTTTATAAAATGGTGGAACAACAATTACGATAAATGGTTTACTGGTTACTATTTCACCCCTTGAAGTGAATGTTTGCACCTGGAATTCATACGTTCCTACTTTCAGGTTTGAGTATTCTTTAAAACTTGCATTGGTCCACGATCCAAAATCCTCATCAAAACCGCTGAGATAGTAACGGAATTGTTGATTGTTAACATCCTTGAACTTGAAGGATTCAACTACAAATTGCAAAGCACGCGTACCCTCCGCGATCTGAATCGGTGCAATTGTTTCCGGCTTGCCATGAAAAGGATTCCGTGCATACAGAATGGTGTCTTCTGCCAGGTTAAATAGCGAACTTACCAGCGGTTCATTGATTAATGAAAATCTATCTTCAAGATCGGGATTATAAGAAATAAAACCTTCATTGGCATTAAACAAAATGCCATGTTGCACATTTCGTGAAACATTCAGCAAGTCATTGTTAAAGGTTTGGCGTAACTGAAAAAGTGAAGATGGTACAAACACATAATTGCCTGAGCTAACATGCTTGAATAAACCCACCAGATTTTCAGAATATACGTACACGTTCTTTTGCTTATCCTGTGCGAGTTGGTACACCCAGTTTTTTCCTACGGTAGTAGAAAATAGTTCATCTTCTACTATTTTATCAGTTGTCTGGTCCAGTCTGAATATTCCTTTCGCTGTGCCGATATATATTTCATCATCAATTCTGCTTAAAAAAATGTATTGCTGTATGGGCAGTTTGTATGATTCAGAAACTTTGGTAACAGCAGCTTCACGCAAGGAGTCTTGTAACGAAAGCAAATACAACCCTTTGTAATACTGACCCACCCAGATTCGGCCCTTTCTGTCTTCCTCGAAAAACCGACTTGATTCATTGAACCCTCTGATTTTTTGAACCTCACTTAATATTCCCTGCGCATTAATTTTAAATAGTTGCAGACCTGAATAGGTACCACCAATTGCATAATTTGGATTTGACCGCAACGGTTTCACTTGCCATAGGCCGTCACTGGTAGTGAGTCGCGATGCCTTTCCATTTTCCAACAGGAATAAACCGGTATGATGTCCTGCATACAGTTTTTTATTGATCAGCTGCATACCATACGCTGGCCCTTCCGTACCTGTCAGGAACTGACTCTT